>CAUVFB010000040.1:0-10503 GCA_963551095.1 uncultured Prevotella sp.
AAACTCAGAAAGCATAATTCAAAAATATAACCTACATAGTAGCTGATAAACAGATGTAAATTCAATTTTCAAAAAACACTATAGTAAGCTATTGAGATCTTTAGCGCTTTACCCTGATTATTAGGTTAAAAACGTATGATTTATAGGTACAAATACCTTGTTATACATAAATTCAACTATAGGCTCTCACTTTTCACTCAAATACACATTTATAAAACATAGTTAATGGCTTATTGTCAGCGTATTATAATGACCATTATGTAACGTATGAATATTCGTTTATCTATAGACACATAAATGTTTAGGTTTGCAAACGTACGGTTATTTGTTACACTGTCATATTTGTTATGCAATATTTTATCATACTGTTTGTAGACCTATCGTGTGGCTATTTACGTTTGAAAACTTAAACTTTTTATCGCACGGAATCAATTAATGTGAAATAGAAAATAAGTATAGTTGATAGGGATCTACTTTCCTCATTATTCGCTTATTTCTGAACAGCTCTTCAGTAAGATGAAAATACGCGAATTATAGAGCTTATAAAAGCATCTAATTATCCTACAATTAGGCATTTAAGCTCAAAATTTATGCTTTAGAAAACTCTCGTTTTAGAGAAAAATAGGATAAGAAAAGGTGCGTTTCATAAGATTTCAAGCTTGATTTTAAACTTGGAGTCTCTAAAATTTCAGTGCAGAATGAAGAAAATAAGCTCTTTCATCAGTTCTCCAGCACTCGTATTCGGATTATTAACCCCCTTACTCTTCGCATCAATGGTACGAATCTTGGAAACTATATCCATCGTTTTGCATGCTGAGTAGCTTCTTAATCCAGTATAATAATCCTTTGCTGCCCAACTTGAACGCAAATCCAAAGCCTTCGCTATATCAGAATCTGATTGCTTTTTTGAAGAATAATGAACTATCATCAGATTTTGGAAAAAAGAAAACAGCAACGGGAGGAAAGAATAAAGTGAGCCTGCTTTGGGGTTTTTGTCAAAATAGTTGATAATTTGGTTTGCTTTGAAAATGTCTTTCCGGACTATAGCATCACGCAACTCGAATGTATTAAATTCCTTGCTCACTCCAATCTCTTTTTCCACCACCTCAGGGGTTATTCGTGGATTGCTTTCGGGAAGGGAAAGAACAACCTTGTCGAGTTCGGCTGTCAACCTATTCAAGTCAGATCCTATATGGTCAGCTATGATTTGACACGACTTCGGATCAATGGAAACTTTTCTTGTTTTCAGATAACTTCGGATAAAATCTCCCAACTGATATTCGCGCACCTTTTTACTCTCGAAAACAACTCCCAATGCTTGCGCCAAAGACAACACTTTCTTACGGGCATCTATTTTCCCATTCTTATGGCACCAAACCAGAATTGTAGAGCGGACTGGATTTTTCAGATATTTCTCCAACGCATCCAATGTGCGAATGTTCTGTGCTTCTTTCACAATGATGACCTGATATTCCGCCATCATTGGGTAGCGTCTTGCCATATCGGCAATCTGTGCAGCTGTAACATCCAATCCGAAACAGATCGTCTGATTAAAGTCGCACTCTTCTAGTGTCAGTACATTATTGGCAATGTAGTCAGCGATTCGGTCAATGTAATAGGCTTCCTCCCCCATCAATATATAAACAGGCGAGAATCTGCGTGCTTTCAAATCCTGCATCACACTCTGAAATGTTGTACCTTGTTTTGTGGGCATTATATTTTTAATTATCTTTGTACAAAAGAGGAGGTGGGGAACGGAGAGGAAAGCCCCCTACTCTTCCACCTTTATTATATATAACATGTGCAATGGAAATCCACATACGGGAATTCTGCTATTTGCAAAGTTAATCGAAAAGGAATAGAAAACAAAATTTTACTCTGCTTTCATCCCATATCCACCACACAGTCCTATAGTTTTATATTATGATACGCCTCAACCTGCCTCCCTATAAAGTCAGCATTCAAGAAACTGACGGAAGAAAGAATATTTTCGATTTTCTCCGGCGGAAGTTCGTCGCACTCACTCCCGAAGAGTGGGTACGACAGCATTTCATTCATTTCCTGACCGGGCACAAGGGATATCCTTCAACCCTGCTCGCCAACGAAGTTGCTCTGCAAATAGGCGACAAGACTGTCCGAGCAGACAGTGTGCTGTACAATCGGGAGCTTCATCCCCGGATGATTATCGAATACAAAGCTCCTCATATTCCCATAACACAAAAGGTATTTGACCAAATCTCGGTCTACAACCTGCTGTTACACGTAGATTACCTCGTCGTCTCAAACGGCATGCAAACCTACGCCTGCAAGATGGATTACGAGCAGCAGAAATACGAATTTCTCGAAGATATTCCCCCATACGAAAATATCTGAAACCTTTCCCCCCCAGGCCTTACACCGGGTGATCGGCAAGACAACTGGCATCATCTTTGAATAACAAAAGAAAAACAACAAACAAAACAGAACTGAAAATGGCAATAGGCAAATGGATAGGTGGCGCACTCGGATGGGTGCTGGCAGGCGGAAGCGTCCTGGGCGCAGTGGCCGGTTATTGTATCGGCAGTCTCATAGACGAGGCGACAAAAGGTAATGATGACGACGGCAACTACGCCGACGACCGCGATTACCAACAGGCAGGCAACCCGTTTGGGCACGCTTACAGACAGCGTCCGTTCGAGGAAGACCGCAACTCGTTTCTCTTCTCCCTGCTCGTGCTCTCGTCGTACATCATCAAGGCTGACGGGAAAATCATGCACTCAGAAATGGAGTTTGTGCGTCAGTTTCTACGCCGGAATTTCGGCGAAACAGCTGTCGGTCAAGGCGAGGAAATTCTCCTCAAGCTGTTCGAGATGCAGAAGCAGCAAGGTTCGTCGGCCTTCAAGGAGACGATCCGCCGCAGCTGTGTAGAAATATCTTTCCACTCCAACGAGGGTCAGCGGCTACAGATGCTCAGCTACCTCGTCCTCATTGCCAAGGCTGACGGCATCGTTTCCCCGGAGGAAGTTGCCGCCCTGAAAGAGATTGCGTCCTATCTGAAACTCTCAGAAGAAGATATCGAATCCATACTCAGCCTTGAGGGTGGGACCGGAAGCAGTAGCCGGCTCGAAAAGGCCTACAAAATACTGGGCATCTCCCCCACTGCCACCGATGACGAAGTGAAGGCCGCCTATCGGAAAATGGCTCTCAGGCATCATCCCGACCGCGTGGCATCACTCGGGGAAGACATCCGGAAAGCAGCGGAAAAGAAGTTCCAGGAGATCAATGAGGCGAAAGAAAGCATATTCAAGGCAAGGGGACTATAAGCGTATAAACTTTGGCTTAAGTCGTTTAACTTAAAGGGCAATTGTCGTTTAACTTAGACGACGATTGTCGTTTAACTTAGACGATGATTGTCGTTTAACTTAAAGGATGATTGTCGTTTAACTTAGACGATGATTGCCGTTTAACTTAGACGACGATTGCCGTTTAACTTAAAGGGAAAAAGCCATTCCCGAAACGGTCTGCCCGAAACGGTGCCAAGCGTATTTCTTCCAATGCCCGTTTCAGAATCTCCGCATGGTCGAACGCCAGTTCGGGAAGCGCATCCAGCGGAAACCATTCAGCTTGGGCTGCATCATCGGTGCCTGCGACCTCCGCCGTGTGGGCGACGATCGTGTAATAGGCCACGGTGATGACACGCTCACGCGGGTCGCGGCCGACCGCATCAAACACGCCGACAGGCAACACATCGCCTACCGTAAGTCCCGTTTCCTCTTTCAGTTCACGACGGGCAGCATCGGCAGTCGTCTCGTCAATATTCATAAAGCCGCCGGGGAAAGCCCACTTGCCCTTGCAAGGCTCGTTACCGCGCCGGATGAGCAGCAGTTTCATACCGCCGGCCGTGCGGGCGAAGACCAGGCAGTCGGCCGTTACAGCCGGATGAGGATATTCGTATGTGTACATGGTTGAATGGTTGATGGATGAATGACCACCGCAAAAGTATAAAAATATTCTCACGATACCGACTTCCCCTTTTGCTTTTTTGCTAACTTTGCGACCATGGAATTCAGAACAGTTGTCAACCTACCGCACCCGCCGTTTGAGTTGCAGCCCTGCCAGCGGATGCTCTTCGTCGGGTCGTGCTTTGCCGACAGTATCGGCCGTCGGTTTGCCGAAGAGAAATTCCGCACGGTAGTCAACCCGTTCGGTGTCATGTACAATCCCGTCTCCATTCTCCATACCGTCGAGAGAATTGAGGAGTGTTTCGATACGGTCGTCCTCACCCTGGGCACCCACCACGTATACATTGAAAAGGCGACGGGCGAGATTGTCGACAACTGCTGCAAGCGTCCTCAACGGCTTTTCGAAGAGCGCGAGCTGACCATAACCGAATGCACGGACGCGCTCTGCCGTTCCGCCGAAATCCTCCTGTCGAGGAATCCCTCCACGCACATCATCATCACCGTAAGCCCCATCCGCTATGCCAAGTACGGCTATCACGGGAGTCAGCTGTCGAAGTCGACGCTTCTCCTGGCTGCCGACGCATTCATACGCGCCTATGCCGACACAGCCTACTACTTCCCCGCCTACGAAATCGTCAACGACGAGCTGCGCGACTATCGTTTCTACAAGCCCGACATGCTTCATCCCAACGAGCAGGCGGTCGAATATATTTGGGAACGGCTCGTAGAAACCGGCTTCTCCGGGCAAGCCCGCGAGTTCCTCCGCGAATGGTCGCCCGTCAAGGCTGCCCTCGCCCATCGCCCATTCCATCCCGAAAGCGAGGAATATCAGGCTTTCATTGCCGATGCGCGGCGAAAGGAAAGCAAACTGATGGCCAAGTATGGCATTTCTGAACAAACAACCGAATAATCAACATTCCACTATGACCGAAGACACAATCCCGTCGCTCCTTACCCGACACGGCGTGAGACCGACTGCCAACCGACTGCGGATAGCCCGCGCACTGGCTGCGGAAAGCTATCCGATGTCGATGAAAGAACTGGAAACAAAGCTCCAGACCATCGACAAGTCAGGCATCTCCCGCACACTGGCGCTCTTCCGCGACCTGCATCTTGTACACCAGGTCGAGGACGGAAACGACATCGTGCGCTACGAACTCTGCCACAGTCACGACGACGCGTACGACGAGGATATGCATGTACACTTCTATTGCGAACGCTGCCGCCGCACGTACTGCCTCAACGACATTCCCGTCCCACCCATCCAACTGCCCGACGGCTACACACAGCAGACGGTCAACTTCATGGTCAAAGGGCTGTGCTCTCGGTGCGCAAAGAAGAGTTTCAAGAGGTAAAAGAGTCGGAAAGACGTAATGCAGA
This sequence comes from uncultured Prevotella sp., assembly GCA_963551095.1. GTDB lineage: Bacteria > Bacteroidota > Bacteroidia > Bacteroidales > Bacteroidaceae > Prevotella. Next base: position 5,322 of record CAUVFB010000040.1, read on the forward strand.
CCCGGCTTTCTATCTGCTGTACCTACCCTCCACCCAGCATATCTTGCTCTCCCGACGCTGCGCTACATTTACCGCACCCTGCAATAGCTCCCACCTTTATACTCGTTCGTCAAGATACAGCTTCGGTTCTGTGCTTCTTTACTTCTGTGCTTTCTGCATCCGAATCCCTCTGCCGGAGCCAGGAGCTCTCACGCCTGCCGTCCAAAACCCTATACCCTTTTGGTGGAAACCCTATACCCTTTTGAAAGAAACCCACGAGGGTTTTTACAGAAACCCTATACCCTTTTGGCGGAAACCCTATACCCTTTCGACGGGGAATTCGTTATCGGACGGCAGTCAACAGGATATCTGCAGGCAGTCTGTCAGGTGTATTCGGGGCGGGCATGGCCGTTCTTCATCGTGTCTTCCGCTATATCCGTATCAGATTCTATGCGAAAGAAATATCGTCGGATGGCGTGTGTAAAAATGAAAATGTCCATTGATGTATTAGGTTCAGGAAGCCTTAAGGAACAATGACTTAAGGGAATAAGAAAGCTCCGGCGCGAGAAAGTGAAATGCCCCCCGAAAGTTAGACAAAAAACTTTCGGGGGACATTTCAAAGTCGGAGCTGTGTACAAGAAAGAGATAATAGATACCATTCACAATGGGTGCGAACGGCATCGCTACTCCAGAATTTCGCGCAGCGGTGTCATTACGAACTCGCGCTTGTTCATCAGCGGATGGGGAATCTTCAGCCGGGGTTCGTCGATGCAGACATTGTCATAGAGAAGGATGTCGATGTCGATAATGCGATCTTCGTAACGGCCACCGACCGATTTGTGTATGCGCCCCATCTCGCGCTCTATCCGCTGTGTCTGCTCCAGGAGCTGGCGGGGTGTGAGCGTCGTGGATACCCGCACGCAGGCGTTCACGAACCGATGGGTGCTCTCGAAGCCCCACGGCTCGGTTTCAAGAAAAGACGATTGGCGCACAATTTCGCCAATCCTCTCGCGTATCTTACTGATGGCCTCGTCCATGGCAGCCTTGCGGTCGCCGAGGTTAGAGCCGAGACTTAAATATACATTGTGCATCGCCACCGGCTTTAATCATCCAGTATCAGCAACGAATCGCCGAAGCAACCAAACATATAGCCATTTGTTACCGCCCTGTCGTAGGCTTCCATCACGAAGTCGTAGCCGCCGAATGCGGCCGTCTCCATCAGCGGGATGGAACCGGGACGGTAGAAGTTGACGAGCATCGTGTTGGCCAGTCCAAACTCATAGTTGGGGAAGATAAACTTGTTGGTCCATCCGTCGTATTCCTTCAGGAGTCCGTTGGTACCGACCGCCGTCTCCGTTGCTTTCGCCACGCTTGCACCGACGGCGCATATGCGATGCCTGGCGAGCTTGGCCTCATTGACAATCTGGCAGGCCTTAGCATCGATGTGCATCTCCTCGGAATCCATCTTGTGCTTCGTAAGGTCTTCCACTTCGATGGCGTGGAAGTTACTTAGGCTGCAATGAAGGGTGATGAAAGCTTGTTTCAGTCCGCGGATTTCCATCATCTTCATCATCTGTTCTGAGAAATGAATGTTCGTGCCCGGTGCGGTTACCGCTCCCTCTTCGGTAGCAAAGACGCTTTGGAAGTTCTCCCTGTCTTCGGCATCAGCGTGTGCGAACTCCTCGCCCGGCTTCTTCGGCCGGTTGTCGATGATGTACCGTGGGAGCGGGGCTTCGCCAATTGAGAAAAGCTCGCGCTTGAACTCTTCGTGCGGACAGTCGTAGAGGAATCGGAGCGTCCTGCCTCGCGAGGTGGTGTTGTCTATCACCTCCGCCACCATCGTACCCGACTCTCCAAAGAAGAGCTTATTCCCGATACGTATCTTCCGCGCCGGCTCCACCAGTACGTCCCATAGACGCATGTCCTGACTCAGTTCGCGGAGCAGAAACACTTCTATCTTTGCGTCAGTCTTCTCCTTCGTTCCGTAAAGACGCGCCGGGAATACGCGCGTATTGTTGAAAATGAACGCATCGCCTTCGTCGAAGTAATTGATAACGTCTCTGAAACGGAGATAATCCCCCTCCTTTGGCTTGCCCTTCACCTTTTTGTTATACATCTCAATGGTCTGCGACTTACGGTGAAGCACCATCAGCCGAGCCTCATCACGGCGCGTAACTCTAAAGACTTTGGCTGATCCATCAGAGCGTTTCAGCGTGCGTTTTGATGAATGCGGATACAAAGCCACCTGTTCCGGAGGCAGATTGAATTTGAATTGTGAAAGCTTCATATTTCTGTTTGAGGTGTTTGGAGAGGGCGGGCAAGCTGGGAATGCTGTTCTCCGCAACTTTCCGCTTTCTCTCTTTCTTTGTTTTTGCGTTTTTACTCTTTTACTTCTTCGGGGACGACTTGACCTTTCTGCTTCGCCAACTCTTTACTTTTCGATAGTCTGCTGTCGCAACCACTCGCCGAAACGGTCGTAACCAATGCAGTTCTCTACCCTTATTTCGCCGACACGGGTGCGACGCAAGGCGGTCAGATAAGCTCCGCTGCCGAGTTTGCGCCCGAGGTCGCGAGCCAAGGCACGGATGTAAGTTCCTTTCCCACAGACCACACGGATAGAGAGCAACATTCTGTCGACATCGAAACCCATGATTTCTATCTCGTCAATGCACACGCGCTTGGGTTTCAAAGCAACGTCCTGCCCCTCTCGCCGATAGTCGAAAGCACGCTTGCCGTTTATCTTCACGGCACTGTAGGTAGGCGGAATCTGCTCAATATCGCCGACAAACTGCGTCAGCGTCTGCTCTATCAGCTCGCGCGTAATGTGCTCCGTCGGAAAAGTTGCGTTGACTTCGTGCTCCCTGTCATAGCTCGCTGTCGTTGCTCCAAGCTGTAACGTTGCCACATATTCCTTTGTGTGCGCCTGGAGTAGCTCTATCTGTTTAGTCATCCTGCCTGTCGCCAGTATCAGTACTCCCGTAGCGAGAGGGTCAAGCGTGCCGGCATGACCTATCTTCACCTTGTCGTCGTTGGCCTGCGTGCAGAGATAGCGGATATGCGCCAATGCCTTGAAACTCGTAATACCGTAGGGCTTGTCGATAGGAATAATAACTCCTTCCTTAAAGTTCATCAGAATCGTGGATTAAATGAGGGATTAACCGACCATATTCAGCGACACTCCCGAATGCAGCATGCCGAGAATGATTCCGCCGACAATGATACGATACCAGCCAAAAGCTCTGAAGCCATACTTGGCAAGGAAGCCGACAAACCATCGCATAGCCAAAAGAGCCACAACAAACGACACGATACAGCCCACGGCAAGCATCGCCAAATTATGTGAAGTAGCCCATGAGCCATCTTCCTTCAATAGATCAAGCAGGTCGAGCAGTGTTGCCCCTGCCATTGTTGGAACAGCAAGGAAAAACGAGAATTCGGCCGCACGACGACGAGTAAGTCCATTTGCCATACCACCTACGATAGTTGACATGGAGCGACTCATACCGGGAATGACGGAAAGGCACTGGAACAAGCCGATATTAAACGCACGCTTCTCTGTTATCTCGTTGGTATCCGCACCTTTATTGAATATCCTATCGCAGAAGAGCATGAACACTCCACCTACAACCAACGTCGCAGCCACCACCCAAACGGAGTCGAGCAGCCAGTCAAGTAATCCGCTTTTCTTGGCAGCCATCCCCACAACAACAGCGGGCAAGACACCAACAAAAAGCAACCAATAGAATCTGACTGGATGAATCATCCGTCGGAAAGAGGAATTACAATCAGTAGGAACCGGCGAACGGTCAATATGAAAGAAGCGTTTCCAATACAAACATACCACAGAGAGGATGGCTCCAAACTGTATAATAAACGTAAAGGCATGTACAAACGGGTCGCCTTGCGGAACACCAAGCAGATTCTGCGTAATAATCATGTGCCCTGTAGACGAAACAGGGAGGAACTCGGTCAGTCCCTCCACAATAGATATGATGATAGTCTGCAAGAGTGTCATTATTCCTTCGTCTCGCTTGCATCCTTAGGCTTATAAATGACAGCACCAATAATGGAGATAAAGCCTATAAACGTTACTACAGGGGCTACCTTTATATGTATAGTACTGAAGATAGCAGGATCGAATATCGTTTCATTCGAGCTGCCGCCACTCATCAGAACAAACCCGATGACCACGACAACAAGTCCGATTGCCAACAAGATAAAGTTGGTCTTACCAAAAGCTAAGTTTCTTTTATCCATTGTCTATATGAAGTTTGAGAGAGGAATAAGGAGGTTTCGCAAGATAAAGAAGTAAGAAAAGTGAAGCTAACACTACTGTTTCATAGACTATTCGCTCCTCCCCTCCGGGCAATTCTTCTTTTTACTCATTTACTATCTTACTCTTTCACCTTTTATATCTTATGTAAGTCGCCTGCCTTCATCTGCAAGAACTTGTTGACAGAAAGCCATGAGCAGAAAAGGGTGATGACAATACCGAAAGCGAGCATAACCACAGCCGTAACGACAAGGACCTGTCCGTCCAGCACCACGGATATTTGCGGATCGTACTGGAAAAGGAAATATATTCCGATGCCAAGAACGATGATTGCCAAAAGAGCCGAGACGAATCCCTCGATGATAGCGTTGCGGAGAAAGGGAAGACGAATGAAATTCCATGAAGCACCAACGAGCTTCATCGTATGAATGGTGAACCGACGGGCATATACACTCAATCGAATCGTATTGTTAATCAACGAGAATGAAACAACCGTCAGCAGACCGGCTATCACCAACAAGACCAATCCTATCTTGCCCAACGTGCGATTCACACTTTCTATCAAGTCTTGCCGATAGGTTATATCACTCACTCCACGATAGCCACGGAGTTCCTTTGAAATCCATTTGATAGAGTCGTTGTTGGCATAATTAGCTTTCAGCTGCACTTCTATCTCACCCGTAAAAGGATTCTCACCAGCAAATTCGGCTGGATCGGCACCCAGTTCGCGCGTACCCTCCTTTAGTGCCTGCTCCTTGCTGACGTAGTTTATATTGTTGATATATCCGAGCCCTTCTATCTTTCTGCTCAGCTGTGCACCTTCTTCATTGCTCATATCAGGTTGGAGAATCATTGTCAATGTCAGATTCTCCTTGACATACGAACTGAGATTGCAACTTGTAAACACGGTAAGCACCACCATGCCAATCA
>CAUVFB010000041.1:0-10463 GCA_963551095.1 uncultured Prevotella sp.
TTTCAGGACTCTTTGATGAAGTAAAGAAACTGAACCCTGAGAATCGTCTTTATGGCTTCTTGATGGGACCAGGTGGACTCGTTGACCATAAGTATATAGAGATTACAACCGACTTTATACAGAACTACCGTAATACAGGTGGCTTTGATATGATTGGCTCGGGGCGTACAAAGCTGGAAAAAGAAGACCAGTTTGAAAGGGGACTTCAAGTTATTCGTGAATTGAATATCAAGGCTATAGTTATTATTGGAGGCGACGACTCGAACACAAACGCTTGCGTCCTGGCAGAATATTATGCTGCAAAGAAGTATGGAGTACAGGTTATCGGCTGTCCGAAGACCATTGACGGTGATTTGAAAAACGAACAAATCGAAACCTCTTTCGGGTTCGACACGGCCACAAAGACCTACTCTGAATTAATTGGTAACATCGAAAGAGACTGCAACTCAGCCCGTAAGTACTGGCATTTCATTAAGTTGATGGGACGCTCTGCCTCACATATTGCATTGGAATGTGCTTTGCAGACACAGCCCAACATCTGTCTCATTTCTGAGGAAATTCAGGCAAAGGATCAGACACTAAACGATATAGTGGAATACATTGCCGAAATCGTTGCTTACCGGGCAAGTCAGGGCAACAACTTTGGCGTTGGCTTAATTCCTGAAGGGCTTATTGAATTTATACCGGCTATCGGTCGATTGATCCAAGAACTCAATGACCTGCTTGCAGCACACGGTGCTGACTATAGAGACTTGGGGAAAGAAGCACAGCACGAGTATATTCTCAACCATCTATCAGCCGATAACAAGGCTACTTTTGAGACACTTCCAAAAGGTGTTGCACGTCAACTCTCTCTTGATCGCGACCCGCATGGAAACGTACAGGTATCTTTAATTGAGACCGAGAAGTTGCTTTCAGATATGGTAGCATCCAAGTTAGACAACTGGGCAAAGGAAGGAAAGTTCAACGGCAAGTTCGCTGCACAACACCATTTCTTTGGTTATGAAGGTCGTTGCGCGGCTCCTTCCAATTTCGATGCTGATTATTGCTATACCCTCGGTACGTCTGCTGCACAATTGATAGCCAACGGAAAGACGGGCTATATGGCTATAGTAAAAAACACAATAGCGAAGACTGACGATTGGAAAGTGGGCGGTGTACCTATCACCATGATGATGAATATGGAGAAGCGCAACGGCGAGATGAAGCCAGTTATCCGTAAAGCACTTGTCGAACTGGATGGAGCACCTTTCAAAGCTTTTGCCAGCCAACGCGAACAATGGGCAAAAGAAACCTGTTACATATATCCCGGCCCGATCCAATATTGGGGATCATCTGATGTTTGCGACCAGACAACCAAGACTTTGGCATTAGAACAGATCAAATAAATGTCTACTTTACTCCCATTACCTATTGTGGTAATGGGAACATAAGTTCACAATGAACATTCCCTATTCTTTCATAAAACTAAAAACATGGCTGCAAAGCCATAAAAAGAAAGTCATGTTAGGAAGAGGAATGTTCTTTGCATTTTTATATTGTATACTTTTTTACACCTACTTTGTGGCTCCTTCAGGATTCAGATGGAGAGCCATTTTCGGCGATCCTGACTATCCCAAAGGTTATAACATTCACGGCATAGACATCAGCCACTATCAGAAAGACATCAACTGGGATAGGTTGAGAAACGCATTAATACAAACCTATCCTATCCGCTTTGTCTTTATCAAGTCAACAGAGGGGGACAGCCATCTCGATAAAGACTTTCGCGACAACTTTTATTGGGCTAAAGAGAACGGAATAATACGTGGAGCGTATCATTTTTGGAGCAATAAGTCATCAGCACGCCGGCAGGCTTACTTCTTCCTGGCAATGGTTCAGTTGGTTCCCGGCGACTTGCCTCCTGTATTGGATGTAGAGAATAAGCCCAAGGACATTTCCGTTCAAGACTTCCAACAGAGCATATTAACATGGCTACACATCGTTGAAGACAGGTATCACGTGAAGCCAATCATTTACACCAACTATAAGTTTAAGGACTTATACCTCTCTGATTCACGCTTCGACGACTATCCTTACTGGATTGCCCATTACTATGTGGACAAGATGGAGTACAATGGTCCGTGGAAGTTTTGGCAGCATACCGACGCAGGAAAGCTACCGGGCATCAGCAGCTACGTAGACCTTGATATATATAATGGTAGTTATTACGACTTGAAAGAGTTACTTATTCCCGTCCCTGATCCCATTCAAACGCTAGACAGCACCAATTTTGATTCTCTTTCTGCCGCTGAAGAGTAAGTTCCAAAGACTTTGCCTTATCTTCAAGTAAGGGTATATCATCTTTGTAAAACCCACTAATAATCAAAGAAGAATGAAGATTCATTACTGAAACGAATGTCTCCATATCATCCAATAGAATGTTTCGGTTGATATTAGCAAATACGACACTGAATTGTCCACACACATGCGACAAGACATTCCTATCTCCTTCCAGTACCTCTAACACTACATTGTTGAGGCGTGCATTCTGCTTCGCATTCTCAACACTCCACTCATCTATGTCATAAGCTACGACTTCGTCTGCCCCGGCCTTAGCAGCGACAATACCAAGAATCCCCGTACCGCAGCCACAGTCTAGAACTCGCTTCCCTTTCAAGTCCATACTTAAGAGCATAGAAACCATCATCTGCGTTGTTTCGTGAGTTCCCGATCCAAAAGCCTGACGAGGTTCTATCCAAATCTTTTGAGGATAGGCCTTCCATTCGAGTGCATTCAAGATTTTCTCTTGATCTTTTACATGGCAAATTAAGCACTGCCCGTCAATGGGGATAGGCTCAAATCCCGTCTTTTCCCATTCTGCATTCCAATCCTTGTCTTCGACATCTGTAGCAGAAAATGAGATTTTCACTCCCTCTAACGGTAAATCCAGCAATACGGTTTTGAGCCTTTCCTCATCATAATCTGCACTTTGGATATATCCTTTCAGCTTCTTTTCGTCATCACAGAAAGAGTTTACGCCCACCATTCCTGCCAACGCCGCAACCAAATCGCGAGCTACTTGAGAGTCTGGCACTATGCTGAAATCTATTTCTATATACTTCATGCTATGTTAATTTTGCGTGCAAATATATAAAAAATAGGGGATGACCTATCACGGATTAGGGAATTTCCGTATATTTGCATAGGGTCTTACCCTATTTTTGCAGCATATAAAGCCTCGATTAAGCAATAAACATCAAATAAAAACTAACAGGATGAAGATTATGAAACGAATGATTCTTCTTTCAGTCCTTTTGGGAACAGTGTCATTCCACGCAGTGGCACAAGACGATCTCTACTTCTATCCGACGGAAAGCAAAGCAGAGAGTTCCAAAAGCAATAGAGATCCTTGGAGCAACGAGGAGATGTCAGCCTATTATAGTGGCATCAACAAATCTTCTGATGAGTATAACCGCCGCGGAATGAGTACCTATAGGAAGATCGGTACGGACTCTTTGGGTAACGATATTATCCGCTATCGGGTGGGTAAAGACTCATTCGTAGTAGATACGGTATATTCTAATCTCTTGCGATCCTATGATTCCAACGAAGACGACTTCGCCTACAGCCGGCGGATGGGACGATTCGATGGCTATTGGGGAAGATACAACCCTTGGTATATGGGTTCGCCATATTATTACAGCTACTGGGACTATTATGATCCGTGGTATGCTGATATGTACGCCCCTTGGTATCGTGGCTATTATGGTGGCTATTGGTATGGTGGATGGGCTTCTCCGTGGGCATACCGCTACAGATATTGGGGATGGAACAACCCTTACTACTATGGCTATTGGGGCGGATATTACCCGTATTATGGATATACCTGGGTCTATTACAACGGTCATACGGGAACCGCCAACCATTGGGCATCAGGCAGAGTAGGCGATTACGCTGCCTCACCAAGAGCATACGACAATGGAAACAGCAACTTTTCAGGTTATCGCGGTGAGAGAAACACACGCTCGTTTGGCTCCAACAGTGCATTCGGCAACCGAAGCAACAATAACAGAAACAACGTCGGTTCGTTTGGTGGGGCACGCCGTCCGTCTAACACAGATGCCTACAGACCGTTCAACGGTACGAGAAGCAACACCCATTCACAGACCTACACACCTCGCACTCAATATCCTTCGAATACCAACAATCGCAGTAGCTTTGGCGGAAACTCCAGCTTCGGTGGTGGCGGCAGCTTTGGAGGAAACCGCTCCGGCGGAGGCTCGTTTGGAGGTTCGCGCAACAGCGGATCATTTGGTGGACATCGCTAAACAATGAAGACCAACTGCAAATTTACAATCAGTACGTACAACAATATAAATCGAGAAAGACATGAATGCAAGATATTTCATACTGACAGCAGCCTCGCTGATGAGTCTGCCGCTACTCGCACAAGAAACGTACGAGAATGCAAAACTAATGCAAAACGAACTTAACGGGACGGCACGATACGTCGGAATGGGTGGTGCGCTCGAAGCATTGGGTGCAGACCTATCGACAATGGGCAGCAATCCTGCCGGCATTGGTTTGTATCGGCACGACTATATCGCCCTTAGTGGTGGATTGATCATGCAGGGCAAAGGACAGAACTTTGCCAACGGCTGCAAGACCAACGCCAGTTTCGACCAAATAGGCGTGGTCTTCTCTTCCCGGGGAGGAGGAAATTCGTATATCAACTACGGTTTCAACTATCATAAAGGAAAGAACTTCGACTACATTCTGAATGCTTCCAACGCATTACAGAATGCTTCCCAAAACAAGCAATCCTACCTGAAAGGACTGTTGGGAAGCGAGACTGCCGGTGGTTTCTCGCTGGGTAAAGACAAACGCGGATACTTTATGGGTTACGTAGGAGATAAGGATTCGCGCACAGCCCTTACATGGAGCCAGACCGATTACCTCTATTGGAACACTGTCATTCCCGACAGTCGCGACAACAAGAACTATTATTACGATGCCGATGGCTACGCTTTCGACCGTTCAAATACAGGATATATCGGCAACTACGACTTCAATATCAGTGGCAATGCCAATAATCGCGTTTTCTGGGGATTGACCATTGGTCTGAAAGACGTGCATTACAAAGGATACAGTGAATACTCTGAGAAGATAGCAAAGAATATGGGCAGCATCACCTATGCTGACAACCGGGAAATTACCGGTACGGGAGTTGACATTGCGGCAGGTCTCATCGTGCGCCCCGTATACAACTCGCCTTTCCGCATCGGAGCCTATGTGAAGACCCCGACATGGTACGATCTCACCACGTCGAACTATACCACCATCAAGAACGGAACTACCGAAGGTGGGCTAAACAACTACGGAAAGGTTAACAACTCATACGATTACAAGATATGGACACCTTGGAAGTTTGGCTTTTCCTTGGGACACACCGTCGGAAACTACCTTGCTCTTGGCTTCACCTACGAGTATGAAGACTACAGCACCATCAACACCCGCTGCAACGATGGCGTATTCTATGACTGGTATCACGGCGATGCCTATGAATCAACGTCGCCCGACGCAGCTATGAACCGTCACACGGAGAATACGCTCAAAGGTGTCAGCACGATAAAGCTCGGTGTTGAATACAAGCCCGTGTCTCATTTCGCTCTCCGGTTCGGCTATAACTATGTCAGTCCGGCGTACAATGAGAACGGACAGAAAGACAGTCGAATCCCCTCTTTCGGCTCCAGCTACTCATCGGCGACCGACTTTGTCAACTGGAAAGCGATCAATCGGTTCACCCTCGGCTTTGGCTATCAGATTGAAAAGCTGAACATCGACCTGGCTTATCAGTACAGTTCGCAGCAAGGAACCTTCTATCCTTTCTCTTCAATGGCCGTCATCGACCCGGCAAACCCCATGACTCCTCCTATCGTAAACCAACCGACAGCAACTACGGTAGACAATAACAGAAGTCAGTTGCTGCTCACCTTAGGCTATCACTTCTAACGATTCCGACGGATTCAAAGTATAAGAATCTTCGAAATCCCTGCCTTACAGGCAAACTGATTCGTTGCGCCTCTTTCCACTGCATAAACGATACCATGCAGCTGAAAGAGGCGCAATCGGATGCTGATAACACTTGCTTGAATCTGCCTCCTCTCCTCTTTCTCATCAATCAATAGGCTGTTCATGGATGCCGCTACTTTCACATAAAAAGGCTTTACGCAGTCCTCGTTGATACAGCGTCTGATGATAGCAGCTGAGATAAAACCTCTCATACCGGTTTTCAGTTCTTGGAGAGAACTTCCGTCGTTCTTATAGGATGTCAGTTCATTTTTACATACCCTCTCACGTATAGCCCTCGTGCATCCAACACGCAACACGCCCCACACAAACAATCTGTCTGCGTGGAGCGTTCATAAGTACAAGCGAATCCTTGATGGTGTCAATATACAAGCGAAACCTCGGTAGTCGAGGTTCGTTCCCCGTTTGGAGAGGGCCGGACTGGGAGGGTGTAGGCCTATGGCGTTACCTTCTCGCCTTCCTCGGGTTTCCCGCCCTCACCTTTCTTCTTTTTCTTGTTCTCTTCCTTTCGCGCGGGGTTGTCCACATCCACCTGAATCTGCTTCAGAGCCTTGCGGACGGCGTCTTTCCACGAAACGATGATGCGCGGATACTTCAGCGAGTCGGCACACACATCGATTTCGTTCGCCTCCATCTTCGAAGGTATTGAGGTGCGCAGCGAGAAGATGTCGCCCAAGTCGAGCGAACCGCCCAGCGTTACCACCTCGACGACAATGTTGCGCAACGTGATGAGCACGTTACGCACATCGCCTTCGCTCAGCGAAGTTTCGCGGATAATCCGCTGTACGAGCCACTCCTGTGAGAACTTGTTCGGTGCTTTCGGCACCGCACTGTAGGCCTTTTGGCCTTTCCGAGGTCCTATTCTAAGGATACTCTCGATGACTTTAAAGTAAATCATTTTCGATAGTTTTGATTATTAAATAGGGAGCGCGCCCATGCGAACGCTACTCCGTTGATTATATGCATTTTACACGTCCCGGATATTTCCTTTAAGGAACCCTTGACCTTTCCTTTAACAAACTGTCGACCTTTTCTTTAACAAACTATCGACAGTTCCTTAAAGGAAAGGTCGGGGAACTCCTTTATAGAGCATATATAACTTGTTAATATTTAACGAAAGGACGAACGTAAACGCTTGGAAAGCTCTTGGAAAAATTCGTCCATACGATCATATCTCCATAAGGGGCAACGCTTTTCGCAAACCAACCGCTATCAGTTTCTGAACTAGTCCAAAGTTGCTTAGAATCGATTACAACAGAAGTGCCATAAACTTGTAAAAAGGGGACATCGGCAAGTCCTCCATCCCAATTTGGACCCATAGGATATGTGGCTGTTGCAAATTCTGCTACATTGCCGTTTCCTAAGACAGAAAATACATCTACAAAGTCTTTGGAAGATGGGAGAAACCATTTCAAAGCGGGTGAACCTGTATAAGCTACACCTGGATCATAGTCTGCCGCTGCCTTAAATGCGGGAAAGTCGGGATTCTTTCCTTTTACTTTCTCACCGGTTACGTTGCTATGAGTATATCCTGCATCCCAGGTTTCATCTAATCCACTTGTAACACTACTTGTTAATGGGAAAGGGTAGCTGGTGTCGTATGTATTGGTTTGCGTTGTGCTATATACACTGTTGCACCACACTATCGTTTCTTCGTTGTTAGCATTGTGCAAAGCTATGCCTATATGCTTACTCCGACTTAGTATCACAGCGATAGGTGTCTTCGTACCACCTCCATAGGTTGTTTCCTCAGTAGTACCAACTGTACCGTCGCTCATCAGATAGGGGTAGCGATATAATAATCTGACCCTTAGAGTATAGTAACCATTCTGATCTAATTTCAGCGTTGAAGCCGGATTGAATGCAATACTTACATTTGCTATATTGGTATTATAAATATTGCCGGAAGTAAAGGTTAGCTTAAGTTTCGAAACATCTGTGGTAGCCACGAAAGGAATATTCTTGGATCGGGCACCAAACCTTTGCGACCAGCTTGGGTTTCCCCACGGACCAGTTTCTTTATATGTAGAATTGGCAGACATGGCTGCACCTGCACCGGCTGCCCATGTACCCGTAGAAGCATCATATATGGCAGAACCAGGAACATCTGTCGAGTTGACGGATTCGATTTTAGCGGCTATATTCGCATTCGTAGAGTCCATATAGGTTACGACATGAATTTGCACTAAGGCACCGGCATGCTTCATGGTGAAAGGTACATATTGCTTCACCGGGGAGGCAGTAATGGTTTGTGTCGTACGGCCTATTACAGCTGCATCTGCATTGGCACGGGTAACAGTAAGGGTGTTCCCACTACGAGTAACCTTGCTGTTGTAGAGTACGAAGTCGTAAGTCCCAGGCATGAGGATAATGCTGGGATTAGTGGATGTCGGGGTAAATATACCACTTGTTACCGTCCCTGTAAGTTCACCTTTGAGGATGTGAGTTCCGGATTCATATGCCAACATCGTATAGGTGTCGTTCTCCAAAAAACGTGTACGAATTGCCTTGGCTTTCCCGGTGGTATCGCGTTGTAAGGTGCATAGTGCCAATACACCATTGCCCAAATCTATGGCTTTTTGTTCTAACTTAACCTCTTTGTTCTCTTTGCTTTTGGAACGGGTAACGTCTAAGTTCTGCTCGGCATTATAATCAGAGAAATTCACCTTAAACTCTATTGATTTGGCAGCATTCACCTGCCCATCGTCTACTGCGTTGTTGTCGCCACTGCATGCTGTCAGCAACAGTAGGGTCGCACAGGAAGTGCTTAGTATTGCTTGCTTGTTCATTTTCTTTTAATTGATAATTTGTGGAATAACTGTTTCCTGCTTAATCTTCTTCCTCCTCCCAAACGGGATTCCCTTTAGCTGGTGCCAGTGTGCTTGCATCCCCCACAACTGTGAGGCCAACTTCATTTGCCTCTTTCCAATCGTAGTTCTCAACATGGGAAAAACCTTGATGGGGCAGCACAGAGTTGCAGACAAACTGTGTAAGGTCTGTTTGAATCAACCGGCATTCCGGCCTTACGTAAGGTTTACAACTTTTTCTTGCTTTCTTTATCATCGTTTTATTAATTAAAAATGGTTGTTATTCTGTTCTTATTTCCCTTTTATGCGATTGAGCAAAATGGCATAAAAAAGCGAACAAAGGAAACTCCTGGAAGTCCTTTGTTTACTGGGGTTACGACACGCCTCGCGCGCGCGTAGGAGAAAGCGTAAAAACTTAATTAGACGTGAGAATAGATGTGTGTGTGTGTGTGTGTTAGCAAATTATTTGGATTGACCAAATAATAGGTACAAAAAGATGCAAGAAATTTTTCGATTCCCTGCATGGTCTTATTGTCTTGATATGTCGTTGCTGAACCCTTCACGGCGGCAAAGGTAAGGCATTATTTTGGGACGGACAAATATTAAGAGACAAATTTTGCCTTTAGACTTTAGAAGAAGAGGTTTGTAAAGAAGAGCGTACTTTTGAGAATACAGCACAAAAAAGACCTTTCCGGGAACGCAGGCTCTGGGAAAGGTCTCTTCGATGTGCTATGTATATGTTTTGTTATCCACAGAAAAACAGGATAATCAACTGTGCGGTGAAGATTCTTAAGAACATGCTCAACGGGTAAACGGTGGAATATCCCAACGCCGGGGCTTCTCCTGCACAGATGGAGTTGGCGTATGCCAATGCCGGAGGGTCGGTATACGTGCCGGCAATCATACCCATTATGGTGAAGTAGTTGAACTTATATTTCAGCCGGGCAAGTGTTCCGACGATGAGAATCGGGATAATTGTTATCAGGAATCCAGTGTATACATACTTCAGACCGTCGCCCTGAACAACTGTATCCCAGAATCCGTTGCCGGCTTTAATGCCCACTGATGCGAGGAACAGAGCTAATCCGAACTCCCGAAGCATCATGTTTGCCGATGTGGTAGTATAGGTAATAAGGTGCATCTTGTATCCGAAGCGGCCGATAAGGATGGCAATGATCAGCGGACCACCTGCCAAACCAAGTTTCAACGGTACTGGCATGCCTGGAATGGCAAAGGGAAGGCTACCGAAAATGATACCGACGATGATACCGACAAATATCGTTGCAATGTTTGGTGCGTTGAGTCTCTTCTCTGAGTTTCCCATCATCTCGGTTACACGCTTTACGTTTTCTTCCGGACCTACTACTACAATACGATCGCCGACATTAAAGATGTGATTGCGGCTTGCGAAGAAGTTCATGCCTTGACGGGTGATTCGGGTGATGTTGACACCGTAGACGGAGTTGAAGTTCATCTTGCCCAAGATCTTTCCGTTCATCGAACTGTTGGTAATGACAATTCTTCGACTGATCATTGGTTGTGGTTGATCTTCCTCATGCCAGTCAGGTTCAATCTCAGGACCGA
>CAUVFB010000042.1:0-10454 GCA_963551095.1 uncultured Prevotella sp.
TTGTTATTCGGTAACAAAGTATTATCTTTGCAAACAGAATAACAAGCGTTCTTTCTTTAGCAGAAAACAGCGACACAAAGCATTTCACTCGTTTCCAAATCGTTACCTGTTTTGTTATACCAACAAGGTAACTTCTTTATTTTCAATTAGATACGTTTTAAGAATTATCTTTTCATGCAAGCGGTCAGAAAATAATTTGTATACGGTTGGAAATAAACGGGTATACGGTTGTTGTAAATTTTGAGCCGCATCGGAAGCGATATCTTTGCGAGTAAAAAGGCGGAGCTGCCGCTTATGAAGTGCTTCGCTATACCAAGTCCAGATCCAATGTTTCGATCAGTCGGGTCAACGAACTGTTCTCCCGTTTCAATTTCTCCAGCTCTTCGCGGGGGCTGAGCATGGGTTTTATCTCACCTTGGTCGGCAAGCCGGAACGATACGGCTATGTTACCATTGTGTAGGTGCTTGGCCATCGTGGCGCGTATCCTACCTTTGAACACTTGCATCTCGTCGAGGAGAATCCGGTTCTCGGCAAGTACTTCGATCTGTGGAAAGTTCGTTATCTTGGGCATGAGGTTCTTCATCCGTCGCGCTATTCCTGCATCGGTATTTGCGATACGGGTGCACATCCTGCGCCATTCCACTATTAGATCCTGTTCGGTGAAAGGCTGGCTCTCGTTCTTGTTGGTGATTTCCGGGTCTTCTTGTACAACTTTCTTTCTCTTGCCCTCGTTGAGAACGTTGCTGAATGACATTCCAAGCGAGCTTAAATGTATTTTCGGCGCAGCTATCATGGCAGACTGTTCCGGTTGTGCGGCATTCGTAGCGGGAGTGGCAGAGGTAGGCTGCGTGTTGGTATCGGCAACCGATTCAGCCTTCTGCCTACTCTGACGATTATGGCTCGCCCCAGCCACCTGCAGGACTGGTTTCGGCTGAGCCTTCATAATAAGATTCTTAAACAGGGATTTCAATCGCTTAGGGCTACGCCCCGCGCCAGGGAAATCGTCGTCTTTCTGCGTAATCTGTGCCACTTCGATCAGTGTCAGTTCCACCAATAGCCGCTTGTTGGAGCTTTGTCGGTACTCCACGTCGCAGCGATTCATGATCTGAAGCGCACGGTAGAGAAACTGTGTCGGGCACTTCTGCGCCTGCACTTGATAGCGGTTGCGCTGCTGTTCGCTCACTTCGAGCAGCGGGAGGGTCTGCGCATCCTTTGCCATCAGTACATTGCGCACGTGGGCAGCAAGTCCGTTGATAAGATGACCGCCATCGAAGCCTTTGTTGATAATACTGTTCAGCAGCACCATGATGTCTGCTGCCTTGTTCTCAATCGCCAAGTCTACGATGCGGAAATAGTTCTCCGAATCGAGCACGTTGAGGTCTTCGATGACCTTCTGATAAGTGATATTTCCTTGGGAGAAGCTCGCAGCCTGATCGAATATGGAGAGTGCGTCGCGCATACCGCCGTCGGCTTTCTCGGCAATGACGCTGAGAGCTTGCTCGTCGAATGTGATTCCTTCTTTCGCAGCCACTTTCTTGAGATAGTCGATAATATTCGGCACAGTCATACGTTCGAAGTCGTAGATTTGGCAGCGGGAAAGAATCGTTGGAAGAATCTTGTGTTTCTCGGTCGTAGCAAGAATAAAGATGACGTGTGCGGGCGGCTCCTCCAATGTTTTCAGAAAAGCGTTGAAAGCTGCGGTAGAAAGCATATGCACCTCGTCGATGATGAAAACCTTATACTGACCCACCTGCGGCGGTATGCGAGTCTGCTCCATGAGCGTCTTGATATTCTCTACAGAGTTGTTGCTCGCCGCATCCAGCTCAAAGATATTATAGCTTCTTCCCTCGTTGAAAGCCTTGCAGCTCTCGCATTCATTGCATGCCTCGCCACTGTCGGTAGGGTGTCCGCAGTTGATAGCCTTTGCAAAAATGCGGGCACAAGTAGTCTTTCCAACTCCGCGCGGGCCACAGAAGAGATAGGCATGGGCAAGTTTTCCGCTCCTGACAGCATTCTTCAGCGTCGTCGTCAGGGCTTGCTGCCCGACCACCGAATCGAATGTCATCGGGCGATACTTGCGTGCCGATACGATATATTCGTCCATATTCACTTTTTTATCCGATTGTTCGTGCAAATTTAGGTAAAAACTCCGAGATAGAAGACTCCCGCAATGAAAAACAAAAACACACTCTATAACGACGAAAAGCATACGAAAAAGCTCCGGAACACTAACTGCCCCGGAGCTTTTCATTTCTTTTAATCGTGTAGGAAAAGACACTACTTGTCGCTCTTGACAACCATTCTCTTCTCCTTAATACGTGCTGCCTTACCAGTGAGCTTACGCAGATAGTAGAGCTTTGCACGGCGTACCTTGCCTCGCTTGTTCACCTCAATAGAGTCAATGTTCGGTGATTCGATTGGGAAAATACGCTCAACACCTACAGTGCCGGACATCTTGCGGACTGTGAAACGCTTCTTCTCGCCATGGCCGTTTATCTTGATAACGACACCACGATAGAGCTGAACACGCTGCTTGTTACCCACGATAATCATGTAGGCCACGGTAACGGTGTCGCCAGCCTTGAATTAGGGAAACTCCTTGCCGGTTGCAAATGCTTCTTCAGCAACTTTAATTAAATCCATTTTACTTGATAAATTAAATATTGTTCGTTGTTCTGTGCAACATGGTCAAGTAACTCTTCCACCGCCAGCGGTTACACAGAAATTTCATGCAAAGGTACTACATTCCGACCAGCCCGCCGCCGACACCCAAACACAGAGGCTTACATTTAACTTCTTTTTACGCTCACGGAGCCTATTCTGCAGCTACACTGTGTGTAAATCTCAACTTTTCCTTATCTTTGCAGCACTTTTGCAAGCAAATCTATGCTATCGAAACAACAAAAACGGTAAGACAAACAGACAATCCCAGCAAACTATGTTCAAGAAAAGTATACTATTCGAATCAGTTCCTTTCTTTTTTTTGACAATAAGCTGTGCCAGCCAGCGCCCGTCCATAGGCTCTGCACATTACAAACTGGCAGGTGTGTCGCGGTCGAGAATCCTTATTGACAAACGGTACGATATACATCCCGACCGGAAAGCCACCACTTTCATGATGCCATACAAGCTACATGTAGACAGCTTGATGGAGCCTATTGTGGGCGAAACAACCCACTATATGGCAGCATCAAGTCCTGAGAGCGATTTGTCAAACCTCCTTGCCGACATTATGGTGTGGGGCGAAAAAGCATACAACGAGAAAGTGGATTTCGGCGTATATAATATGGGAGGTATACGTGCTGCACTGCCGGCAGGAAAGATTACCTACGGCGACGTACTCAACGTAGCTCCGTTTGAGAATAAGATTTGCTTCCTCACGCTTAAGGGTGAAAAGGTATTGCAACTATTCCGCGAAATGGCACACAACGGGGGTGAAGGAGTCAGCCACGGAGTGGAATTGGTCATCACACGCAACGGACAGTTGAAACGTGCACTGCTCAATGGAAAGGAAATCGACCCGAAGCGCGAATACCGTATTGCCACCATTGATTACGTAGCGCAAGGCAACGACCATATGGAAGCTTTCAAGTCGAAGACCCACTTCTATTCGCCACAGGACGAAAGCAACAACTCCCGATATATTATCATCAACTATTTCAAGGAACAAACTGCTTTGGGAAAGAAGATCGACGCAAAGACAGAAGGGAGAATCACAGTTGAAGAATAGAAAGAGAAAAAATAAGAAAGAGTAAAACTAGCGAAATGAAGAGACATTTATGCTTATGTGCAATGCTGCTGACGGCAGTCTTGTTGTTCGGACAAGACAAACAGCTGACCATACTGCACACCAACGACACGCATAGCCAAATATATCCATTCAGCGAAAACCTTGCCGACACGCTCCGTGCAGGCAGAGCGGGATTCCTGCGGCGTATAAAAATGCTGAAAGAAGAGCGTGCGAAGAATCCCAACCTGTTGCTTTTCGACAGCGGCGACTTCTTTCAGGGATCTCCCTACTTCACTCTTTACAAGGGCAACGTGGAAGCTGGGCTGATGAACATGATGCACTACGATGCCGGAACTATCGGCAACCATGAGTTCGATTTCGGGCTTGACAATATGGTGCGTGTCTTCCGATCACTCAATTTTCCCATCGTCTGTGCCAATTACGACTTCACTGGCACACCACTCGCCGAGATTGTGAAGCCCTATATCGTCTTAAAGCGAAACGGAATAAAGATAGGAGTATTCGGATTGTCGCCTCAGTTGGACGGTTTAGTCGACCATAAAAACTATCTGCCCATCGTCTACAACGACCCGATCGCCGCAGCACAGAAGGCTGCAGACGAGTTAAAAGCCCAACGATGCGACCTTATTATCTGCCTTTCTCATTTGGGATGGAACATCGAAGGCACAAGCGACGAGGAAGTAGTAGCGGGCACGCGCGGCATTGATCTTGTGTTAGGAGGACACTCCCACAGCTTCTTGCAGAAACTGGAATACGTCAACAATCTCGACGAAAAACCTGTAGGAATAGATCAAAACGGAAAGAGCGGCATCTACATCGGCAAGCTCATCCTCGATATGAAGCGGAAAAAGAATTAGAACACCTATTCTTCTGACGACTGTCAATAAAACAGATAAAAATAAAACAGCAGGTTTCGACTCTCCAAACCGCCCGTTTCGCATAATCAAACCGCCTGTTTCTCCATGCCAAACGGGCGGTTTCATTCTACCAATAACAAACCATTGAAAAAAGAAGCCGGCTCTTACCCCGTTATATGATCTTTTCGTACTTTTGCACACACAATAACAGATATAAAAAGGTGATGAAAAAAAACTTGAAAACTATCATCGAAGAGCTGGGGTACAAGCCACAACTGCACAAGGGATCGGCAGACGACTTGGAAACTCTTTCCCGCAAACTTGCCAAACATCACATTCACCCCGACATCCAATTGCTGAAAAAACTGACGGAATATATCGTAACCAAGGAGAAACCATCGGTCAAAACGCTCAACAGGCTCGCACTCTTTGCCGGATTCCAAAACTGGAACGACCTGCAGACGGCTCTTCATGGCGACAACGATGCCCAGTTAAACTATGAGGACTGACCTCCCCGAATCAGCCAATCGTATCCGTCCAAGAGTATTGCAGGGAGATTTTGACAGGAAAACAAACACGCTTTTTAACAGTTGCATGCCATTAAAAGATACCGACACTTGGATTTCAGAAAATAAAATGCTACTTTTGCAACTGTAATTAGATTCTATTCATTTTAACACATAATAAGCATTATGGCAGTAGATTACAAGAAATTAGGCCTCGTGAACACACGTGATATGTTCAAAAGAGCCATCAATGGTGGTTACGCTATCCCGGCGTTCAACTTCAACAACCTCGAGCAACTTCAGGCAATCATCAAAGCGTCTTCAGAACTGAAGTCGCCAGTTATCTTGCAGGTGTCTAAGGGGGCTCGTAAGTACGCTAACCAAACTCTGCTCCGCTATCTTGCAGAGGGAGCTGTAGAGTATGCAAAGGAACTGGGCTGCCATCATCCCGAGATTGTGCTTCATCTCGACCACGGCGACAGCTTCGAGACTTGCAAGAGCTGTGTAGATTTCGGTTTCTCTTCCGTAATGATCGATGGTTCTGCGCTTCCTTATGAGGAGAACATCGCTCTGACAAAGAAGGTTGTGGAGTATGCTCACCAGTTCGACGTAACCGTTGAGGCTGAATTGGGCGTACTCGCCGGTGTCGAGGATGAGGTTGCATCCGAAGTTTCCCACTATACCAAGCCCGAGGAAGTAGTAGACTTCTCTACACGCACCGGTTGCGACTCTTTGGCCATCTCTATCGGAACGTCCCACGGAGCCTACAAGTTCACTCCAGAACAGTGCACACGCGACCCGAAGACCGGCCGTCTTGTTCCTCCTCCATTGGCTTTCGACGTGCTTGCAGCCATTGAGAAGCAACTTCCCGGCTTCCCCATTGTTCTCCATGGCTCGTCTTCCGTTCCTCAGGAGTACGTTGACATCATCAACGAGCACGGTGGCAAGTTACCTAACGCCGTGGGTATCCCCGAGGATCAACTCCGCAGGGCAGCCAAGAGTGCTGTATGCAAGATCAACATCGACTCTGATTCGCGTCTCGCTTTCACCGCCGGTGTCCGCCAGACATTCGATGAGCATCCAGAATACTTCGACCCACGCCAGTACTGTGGGAAAGCCCGCGAATACATGGAAGATTTGTACAAGCACAAGATTACCGACGTGCTTGGTTCTGATGGCAAACTCGTCAACTGCGACTAACCATTGATGGGTATCAAGGTCGGTTTGACCTTATGAATATTTGGCGGCAGCTCCTTTTCAGGCAGCTGCCGCTTTTCGTTTCCATCAGAGAATGGCATCCAAAGTCATGACACTTCAAAACAATCTCCCCCTATCTTTCCTCTTGCTTTCAAGAAAAAGATAGGGGGAGGGATGGGTATAGATACCTTTTCTCACTCGATTACTCTACTACCAAATGTGGGCGCGCTTGTTCTTCGGAATGAAGAGCTTGTCGCCTTTCTTGATGTGGAAAGCGTCGTACCAGCCGTCAATCTGCGGCAGGGCTGCATTGACGCGTGCCTCGTTGGGAGAGTGCGGATCGACGGTGATGATATACTCTACATATTCCGGACGGACATTGCTTGCCCATACGCGTGCCCAAGAGAGGAAGAATCGCTGCTCGGGGGTGAAGCCGTCCTTGATGCCGAGCGGGTGGGTCTTGAGACTATTTTGGAGGGCGCGGAAAGCAACATTGAGTCCGCCGTTGTCGCCGATATTCTCACCGAGGGTCAGCTTGCCATTGATTTTCTTTCCGGGAACGGCTTCTACGTTGCTGAAGTAGTTTTCGAGCACTTTCGTGCGTGCTTCGTAGTTCTTCTTGTCCTGCGCTGTCCACCAGTCATGCTGGTTGCCGGTCTTGTCGAACTGTGAGCCTTGGTCGTCGAATCCGTGGCTCATTTCGTGTCCGATGACTGCACCGATGGCACCGTAGTTGGCTGCGTCGTCGGCCGACGGGGCGAAGAACGGTGGCTGAAGGATGGCTGCGGGGAAGCAGATTTCGTTGGTTGTCGGGTTGTAGTAGGCGTTGATGGTCTGTGGAGTCATGCCCCATTCCGACTTGTCGACGGGTTTGTTCACCTTGCGCGAAAGTTCGTCCAGTGTGAGGAACTCGCTGATATGTGCGAGATTCTCGTAGAGCGAGAGCGAATCGGACACCTGCAGCCTGCTGTAGTCTTTCCATTTGTCGGGGTAGCCAATCTTGATGATGAAGTTTTCGAGCTTGTCTTTGGCCTGCGCCTTGGTGGCATCGCTCATCCATGTTGCTTCGCTGATGCGCTGCGAGAGGGCTGTCTGCAGGTTATGAACGAGTTCGAGCATGCGCTTCTTGCTGCTTTCGGGGAAGTACTTTTCAACGTAGAGCTTGCCGACAGCATCGCCGAAGACGCCGCTTACCAGGGATACGGCACGCTTCCAGCGCGGACGGTCCTGCTGAACGCCACTCAATACGCTGCTGAACTTGAATGCTTCGGCGCGGAATGCGTCGCTCAGCTGGCTTGATGCGCCTGAGATGACTTTGATTTCGGCATATGTCTTGAGGTCGTCGAGTGGTGTCTCGGCAAGAATCTTCTCCACTTCGTGAATGGGTTCGGGCTGACCGACATCCACTTCGTCGAACCTTGGGAATCCTTGCTGCAGGAATGCGTTGCCCCAATCGATGCCCGGGAAGTCGCTGACGAGCTGGTTGTAGGTCATCTTGTGGTAATTCTTGCTGATGTCGCGCAGCTCAACACGGCTGTAGCTTGCCTTGGCTATACGGGTTTCGATGGCAAGTACGGCCTGCATCTTCTTCTCGGCCGTGGCTTCGTCGCTGCCTGTCATTTCGAAGAGTCGCTTCAGATAGGCTTTGTAGGCGTTGCGCACCTTGACGGTCTGCGGGTCGTCGTTGAGATAGTAATCGCGTGTGCTGAGTCCGATGCCCCCCTGCCCGACGGAGACAATGTTCATTGCGGCATTGCGCATGTCGGCTCCTACGCCTACGCCGAACATCATCGTGCCTTCGCCCATACGGTCGAGCTGTGCCGTAACGAGCTGGTACTCGTGGCGATTCTTGATGGCTTCGATGCGTGCGAGGGTCGGCTTGATGGGGTCGTAGCCTTCGCGGTTGAGTCGCACGCTGTCCATCATCAGGTTGTAGAGCGTCCCGAGCTTCTGCCCGAGTGTTCCCTTGGGCTGCGGCTTGGCGGCATACTCGAGGATCAGGTTCTGAATCTTCAGTTGGTTGGCCTCGTAGAGGTCGGTGAACGCGCCGTTGTCGGTGTGTTCGGCATCAAGTGGATGGGCTTTCAGCCAGCCGCCGGCGGCGTAGCGGTAGAAGTCGTTACCGGGCTTGATGCTCGTGTCGAGGTTGGATTTGTCGATGCCCGACGAAAGTGTCTGTGCGTTGGCTGTGAGCATGCCGCACGCCAGTGCAATGAGAATGGTTCTTTTCTTCATTATCAAATGTTTTATTGATGTTTGTAATGTGTGTTTAGGACGATTGTGTTCTGAGAAACCGGTTGCAATGTTAGCAAAAAGTTTCGATACTTCCAAGCTTTTGTCTGTATTTCTGCGCACTCCGGTCGTCGCATCACTGCCGGTGGGATGGGTGTCTGCTAAGACTGTCGGTCTCTTTTGTCCCACAGGTATTGTCATTGTTATATAGGGAGTTCTGAATTATCACCGTGATGAAAATTATTTTTAACCATGGTGAAAAATAATTTTCATCACGGTGATAATTCGTATATCCTTATATACTATCGATGGGAGATATTACTTATAAACGACAGAAGGTCTTATATACGGGCGATGGCAGCCCTTGGGGTACTGTCGTGGGGCTGACGACAGACTGACGGGGTAAAATTCCCGTTGCATTCTGCCCTCATCTCTGATATTTTAGCTACTTTTGCATCCGTAACTTCAAATTCGACCATATGCTTATTTTCAATTGGCTGGGAACGCTCGGCAGATACATCATGCTGATGGGACGCTCTTTCAGCCGGCCGGAGAGGATGCGGATGTTTCTCAGGCGATATGTCAGGGAGATGTCGCAGCTGGGGGTCGACTCCATCGGTATCGTCCTGCTCATCTCGTTCTTCATCGGTGCCGTGATTTGTATTCAGATCAAGCTCAACGTGCAAAGCCCGTGGATGCCGCATTGGGTGTCGGGATATGTTACGCGTGAGATTATGCTCCTGGAGTTTTCGAGCAGTATCATGTGTCTGATTTTGTCGGGAAAGGTAGGCTCCAACATTGCTTCGGAACTGGGTACGATGCGCGTAACCCAGCAGATAGATGCGCTGGAGATTATGGGTATCAATTCGGCCGGCTACCTGATTCTGCCCAAGATGCTCGGACTGATCACCATCATGCCTTTCCTTGTTGTCTTCTCGGCTGCAACGGGCATTCTCGGTGCTTATGCCACGGCTTACATCGGACATATTATCACTCCGAACGACCTGACTTCGGGCATTCAGCACGACTTCACTCCGTGGTTTATGTGGATGAGCATCATCAAGAGCCTGTTCTTTGCGTTCATCATCTCGAGTGTCTCGTCGTTCTTCGGCTATACGGTCAAGGGCGGGTCGGTCGAAGTGGGCAAAGCCTCTACAGATGCCGTTGTCTGCTCCAGCGTGCTGATTCTGTTCAGCGATGTATTCCTGACGCAGATATTGAGTTAACTCCCTTTTATTCCTGCAAATATGATCGAAGTAAAACACCTCTATAAGTCGTTTGGCGAGAAAGAAGTCCTCCACGACATCAATACCGTCTTCGAAGACGGAAAGACCAATCTCATCATCGGACAGAGCGGAGCCGGAAAGACGGTGCTCATGCGGAGCCTCGTAGGACTTATCCAGCCGACAAGCGGCGAGGTACTCTACGACAGCCGGAACTTTGTCAGCATGACAAAGAAAGAGAAAATTGCCATGCGCCGCGAGATGGGTATGATTTTCCAGGGTGCCGCCCTCTTCGATTCGCTGACAGTACTCGAGAATGTGCGTTTCCCACTCGATATGTTCTCAGACAAGACCTGGCAGGAACGCCGGCTTCGTGCACAGGAATGTCTCGACCGAGTGAACCTGACAGGCACAGAGAACAAGTATCCGGGCGAGATTTCGGGAGGCATGCAGAAACGTGTGGCCATCGCACGTGCCATCGTCATGAATCCGAAATACCTCTTCTGCGACGAACCCAACTCGGGATTAGACCCCAAGACCTCCCTCGTCATCGACGAACTGCTGTCAGACATCACCCACGACTTCGACATTACAACCATCATCAATACCCACGACATGAACTCGGTAATGGGCATTGGCGAGAACATCCTGTTCATCTGCGACGGCAGGAAAGAATGGCAGGGAGATA
>CAUVFB010000043.1:0-10412 GCA_963551095.1 uncultured Prevotella sp.
GGTAACACGCGACTGGAACACGGAGAAGATAGACTGGAACCACATCGACTCCAACCTTGAAAGCCGCATCATCGTTCTCTCCAAGCCCCACCTCAACGGAAAGCGGCTCGGACAGCTCCATCTGCACGACATGTACGGTATCAACGTAAGTCGGGTATTCCGCGGCGACATCAAACTGCTGGCCACCGAACGTCTCGTACTGCGCTACGGCGACCGCCTTGCCATCGTCGGCAAACCGCAGGAGATAGACCATGCCGAACAGTATTTGGGCAATTCGGTAAAGACACTCAATGAACCGAACATCAGCAGCATCTTCCTCGGAATGATGCTCGGACTCGCTTTGGGCACTATCCCTCTGTCGCTGCCGGGAATGGATGCTCCTATCCGTCTCGGCATAGCCGGCGGCCCCATCATCATGGGCATCCTTGTCGGAGCGTTCGGGCCACGCCTGCACATTGTTTCCTACACTACGCGCAGCGCGTCGCTGATGCTTCGTAAGCTCGGGCTCGCGCTCTATCTCGCCTGTTTGGGTTTAGATGCCGGCAGCGACTTCCTCTCTACTGTCATCCGTCCCGAGGGATTGCTGTGGATAGGTATCGGTTTCCTGCTGACCGTTCTCCCCGTTACCATTATCGGCATCATTGCCCTGCGCACTAAGAAGTTCGACTTCGGAACCATCTGCGGCATCCTCTGCGGCTCAATGGCCAACCCGATGGCATTGGGATATGCCAACGACACCCTCAAGGGCGAGACCGGTAACATCAGCTACGCCACCGTCTATCCACTGGGAATGTTCATCCGCGTCATCATCGCCCAGGTGCTGGTCATGTTTTTCGTATAGTCGGACACTTCCCCCGCTATACGTCTGATATCTGCTTCGCTTAATTCCGTTCTGCCTCTGAGAAGCAAAAAATATTGCCTTTGTTGCATTTCTTCCTCATCTTTTCGATGATTAACCTTATCTTTTTGTATATTTGTGGTCGTATTTACTATACATTAATAATTCATTTTTAATATCACAAGTGATGAAAAAGCTACTACTTTTAACCTTTGCAGCTGTACTGGGTCTCTCGGCCCATGCGCAAACGGGGGTATTACAGCGTGATCCGGGTACAGCGGAGACCGCACAGTCATTCACATCGCAGAAGGCACCCGCCAACAAGATCGATCCTGCTGAGAACCAAATATGGTGGGGATATGATTCGGGGGACGGCAATCGCAGCGGACTCGGCATACAGAAAGCCGAGACCTACGACGTTGCCATCTGCATTCCTTCCAGCAATTCTGACATTGTAGGCAAGACCATCAAGGCTATCCGTTTCTACTTACGCGACAAGGATAAGACGAACAACGTCAAGGTATGGATTTCGAAGAAGCTGCCCAAGAATATCAGCAATGCCGACTATGTGCAGGAGGTCAGCCAGTCGGATCTGAATGCCGGCGACGAGGGTAACAAGAAGCTGGGAAAGGTCAACGACATTGCACTGACCACGCCGTATACTATAGGTGCCGAAGGTGTATACGTGGGCTACAGCTTCACGGTTACTTCTGCAAACAGCACGACAAAGTACCCCATCGTTACTTGGGAAAATCAGGAGGCCAACAGTCTCTTTGTTCGCACCTCGAAGTCCATAAAGAGCTGGTCTGACCTGTCGAAAGAGAAATTCGGTAAGGCGGCCATGCAGATACTCGTAGAGGGCGACTTCCCCAAGAACATAGTGGCTCCCGTCTCCTGGAAAGATGCAACTGTAGTGAAAGGCAACACCGTCAACACCAAACTCACGCTTTCCAACGGCGGCAGCAACGGTATCGGCAGCATCGACTATGTCATCGAAACCGACGGTGTGGCAGGCGCAGAGCAGCATCTCGACATCAACCCGCCGTTCAAGGTAATGGGCGGAAGATGTACCATTGATCTGCCACTTGCTGCCGATCCCAACATCGGTACGACCCAGAAGACTATCACCATCAACAAGGTGAACGGCGAGACGAACAATGCCGACAAAAAGTCGGTTGCCTGCAAGCTGACCACTGTCAGCAAACTCGTCAAGCACGGAGTGGTTGTTGAGGAGTATACAGGAACGGGATGCCCCTGGTGTCCGCGCGGACTGGCAGGTATGAAGAAGATGCGCGACAAGTTCGGCGAGGACTTCATCGGCATCGGCATCCACCAGTACAACCAGGACGACCCCATGTACTGCCCCAACTATGCAAAGCTGCCTTTCGAAGGTGCACCCGGTGGCATGATTGAACGCAGAACCGGCCACATCGATCCTTTCTATGGAACGGGAGAAGATGTCTGCGACGATTTCCGCGAAGCACTCGATCGCATATCAGTTGTAGGCGTATCCGTCAGCGGCGAACTGAACACTGAATGCACCGAGGTCACGGCAACAGCCACCATCGACCCACTGCTCGACGGCAACTATCAGATTGTCTACGCCCTCATCGGCGACGGCCTCACCGGCACAACCTCTTCATGGAAGCAGGCCAACAATTACTCCAACCTTACTACTGCTAGGGTAGGCAATGACCCGTATCTCACTCCGTACTGCCAGGGCGGTGAGCACGGCCAGAGCTATACGCAGGTAGTCTTCGACGATGTGCTGCTCGCCAGCTCCTACAACTCGAAAGGTACCAACAGCGCCAAGCTCGACCCGCTGCAGGAGGGACAGGTTGTAACGAACACCTACACGCTCAAGCTCCCCACGAAGACGGTGCTGAAGAAAGCCATCAAGAATGCTGGTTATGATAAGCTCGCCGTCATCGCTTTCGTCCTCAATACCAAAGGAAAGATCGAGAACGCAGCCAAGTTCTACCTCTCCGTTCCGGCAGGCATCGGAGGCGTAACCGAGAACAAGGCAAGCCAGGCAGTGGAAGTGGCACGTTACACTGTAGACGGCCGCAGAATCAACGCTCCGCAGCGCGGTATCAACATCGTCAAGATGTCCGACGGCACCACCGTCAAGGTAATGGTCAAGTAGAGACAATGGACGATTGAGAAAGAACCATCCGGCAGCCGCCCCGGCGGCAAAGCCCGGAACACAGACAACGAAGCCCCGGTCAGCAACGCGCTGGCCGGGGCTTTCCCGTGCGGATGGTCGAACAGGTTGGCCGGCTCAGCCGTAAGGATGAACAACTCCACGCAGAGGTGCACGAACCGTACGCTCCGGCAACACAGCCCCCTATGCCGAAGCGGCGAATCCGCAGCCTGTCGGTAATCCACCCGGAAAGCCGGATGTTCCGTTTCACTTCGCCCTACACTGCGACTCTCGGGGAGATGGAGGAAGGACTCCAACGTTTTACCCACATCGCGACACGCGTTTCCCCGTGGTTCGTATCCGTCTTTCCTATAGGTTGACAATTGTCTCAATATATAGAGACAATTGTCCCAGTATATAGAGACAAACGTCCCAGTATATAGAGACAATTGTCCCAGTGCATTGAGACAATTGCCAACCGCCCATCCCGACGATAGCCCAAGCGTAGGTAAGGCTTATCCGTTCCTTAAGGAATCCCTTCTGTCCCGATAGGCTAACGACGGGCAGCCTCCCCCTTGTTCCCGATATATTCAACAGACTGAAGGCCGTCAAAACAGGAACGCGCAAGCCGGATGCGCCCGTGCGGGCAAAGAGAGGCGGATACATGGGCCGCGGATGCACCCGTAACAGGCAAAGGCGGCCGACGCGCAAGCCGACACATGGGGGTGCGCCGCCGCTTCGGGTGCCCGGACAAAAACTTGTGGGAACGGGAACATTTGCTTAACTTTGCACGCCGACACAACAAGGACAACGATGAAAAAACTCTACATAGAAACCTATGGCTGTCAGATGAATGTGGCCGACTCGGAAGTCGTGGCCGCAGTGATGAAGATGGCCGGATACGACGTTTGCGAGAAAGAAGACGAGGCCGACGCCATCTTCCTGAACACATGCTCGATACGGGAGAACGCCGAAAACAGGATTTACAACCGGCTCGAAACGCTGCACGCCGAACAGAAGAAAGGGCGCAAGCTGATTCTGGGCGTGCTCGGATGTATGGCAGAGCGCGTGCGCGACGACCTCGTTCAGCATCATTTCGCCAACCTCGTATGCGGTCCCGACGCGTATCTGAACCTGCCGGACATGATTGCCCAGTGCGAGAACGGGAACAACGCCCTCAACATAGAACTATCGACGACCGAGACCTACCGCGACATTGTTCCGCAGCGCATCGGCGGCAACCGCGTCTCGGGCTTTGTCAGCATCATGCGCGGATGCAACAACTTCTGCCATTACTGTATCGTGCCCTTTACGCGGGGTCGCGAACGCTCGCGCGACGTGGAGAGCATCCTGGCCGAGGTCGGCGACCTGCACGGCAAGGGCTTCAAGGAGGTAACGCTGCTGGGACAGAATGTCAACTCCTACGGGCTGCTGCCGAACGGCAAGCGTCCCACGGGCGGTACGTCGTTTGCCGAGCTGCTGCGCAAGGTGGCACGGAGCGTGCCCGACATGCGCGTCCGTTTCACCACGTCGAATCCCGAGGATATGTCGGTCGACATCATCGAAGCCGTTGCCGCCGAGCCGAATCTCTGCCATCATATCCACTTCCCGGTACAGAGCGGAAGCAACAGTGTGCTCCGGCTGATGAACCGCAAGTACACCCGCGAGGACTATCTGCAGAAAGTGGCCGCCATTCGCCGACTGATTCCCGACTGCGGGCTGACGACCGACATCTTCGTCGGGTATCACGACGAAAGCGAGGAAGACTTCCGGCAGACACTCTCGCTCATGCGCGAGGTCGGTTTCGATTCAGCCTTTATGTTCAAATACTCCGAGCGGCCGGGCACCTACGCCGCCAAGCATCTGCCCGACAACGTTCCCGAAGCAGAGAAGATTCGCCGGCTGAACGAGCTGATCCGCCTGCAGACAGAAATCTCTGCCGAACGCAACAAGGCTGATGTCGGCAAGGAGTTCGACGTGCTCATCGAGCGGTTCGGCAAGCGCAGCCGCGAACAGCTCATGGGGCGCACACCGCAGAACAAGGCCGTCGTCATCGCAAAGGGCAGGCACCATATCGGCCAGACCGTCCGGGTGAGAATTACAGGCTCCACCAGTGCCACACTGCTGGGCGAAGACGCGTGAAAGTGTCGCCCACAGCGATAAAACCCCGAAATAGTTTTGCAGTTTTGCCTTTATCAACTATATTTGCAGTAGAGTTTATCTATAAGCTCATGGGAGCAGTCTATATTTTACAGGGCATCTCTATCTATATCTATGCTTTCGATCACAATCCACCACACCTTCATGTAAGGAGTGGAGGAAAGAATGATAGAAGGGAAAACATGCTATAGGGTCATTAAAGCTCATCAATGACGTTATGGACGAGAGTATGAAGATGAACTGATGAAGATATGGAATAAGGCACAAAAAGGTGAGAAAATAGACAAGATAAATAGATAAGAAAACAGATAGACGGATGAAGGAGTTTATACAGGTCTTACGCAGGTTCATCCCGCCCTATAGGAAGTATCTTGTGCTGGCGGTGATATTCAACGTATTGTCGGCGGTACTGAATATCTTTTCCTTCGCAACACTGATACCGATGCTCCAGATACTCTTCAAGGTCGACTCGGGGACGAGTGCCACACACATTATGGCGTGGAGTGAAGGCTCACTGAAGGAGGTCTTGGCGAATAATGTCGACTATTACACGCAAATATACATTACCAGCTGGGGACCAACGACAATGCTGCTGATCATCGGACTCGTGCTGGCTTTTATGACCTTCCTCAAGACAGGAGCCTACTTCCTTTCTTCCGCCGCTATCATTCCCATCCGTACCGGAGTGGTGAGAGACATCCGCAATCAGCTTTACAGAAAGATGACATCGCTCTCCCTGGGCTTCTTCAGCGAAGAGAGAAAAGGAGATATCATTGCCCGCATGAGCGGAGACGTACAGGAAATAGACAATTCCATCATGTCGTCTATCGATATGCTTTTCAAGAACCCTGTGCTGATAGTGATTTACTTCGCTACACTGCTCATCATTTCGTGGCAGCTCACTCTGTTCACACTGGTCTTCGTGCCCGTCTTCGGATGGTTTATGGGCTTTGTCGGACGAAAGCTGAAACAAAGCAGCATGACTGCCCAGGGACTTTGGAGCGACACCATGAGCCAAGTAGAGGAAACGCTTGGCGGACTAAGGGTTATCAAAGCTTTCTGTGCCGAAGAGATTATGGACAAGCGGTTCGACAAGATCAACTCCCAATACCGCGACGACATCATGCGCGTCAACATCCGCCAGCAGCTTGCCCACCCCATGAGCGAATTTCTGGGCACAGTGATGATTGTCGTCGTACTTTGGTTCGGCGGAACGCTGGTGCTGGGACAGTATCCCGTTATCAGCGGCCCCACCTTCATCTATTACCTTGTCATTCTCTACAGCATCATCAACCCGCTGAAGGAATTTTCGCGTGCCAGCTACAATATCCCCAAGGGACTTGCTTCCATGGAGCGCGTAGACAAGATACTGAAAGCCGAAGTATCTATTCAAAACCCCGAGCATCCGATCCATCTTGACACGTTCGCCCATCAGATAGAGTTCCGCCACGTCAGCTTCGCCTACGCCGACGAAAAAGAATCCGACGGCAGGCCTGCACTGCATTGGGTGCTGAAAGACATCAACCTTATCATTCCCAAAGGAAAGACCGTGGCACTGGTCGGACAGAGCGGCTCGGGAAAATCTACCTTACTCGACCTCATCCCACGATACTACGACGTGCAGGAAGGAGAGATTCTCATCGACGGCATCAACATCAAGAACCTGAGTGTGCACGACTTGCGACAGCTCATCGGGAATGTCAATCAAGAAGCGATATTGTTCAACGACAGCTTCCGGAACAACATATCTTTCGGTTCTACCGCACCCGACTCTGCCATAGAAGAAGCTGCACGCATAGCCAATGCCCACGAATTCATCACGCACAGTGAGGATGGCTACGACACAAACATCGGAGATCGGGGCGGACGTCTGTCCGGCGGGCAACGGCAGCGCATCAGTATTGCACGTGCCATTCTGAAGAACCCGCCTATTCTCATCCTCGACGAGGCCACATCGGCACTCGACACCGAGAGTGAACGACTGGTGCAGGACGCACTCTACAAACTGATGAAGACCCGCACCACCATTGCTGTTGCCCACCGGCTGTCGACCATCAAGAACGCCGACGAGATATGCGTAATGCACGAGGGTGAGATTGTCGAGCGTGGCACACACGACGAACTGATGGCACAGGACGGTTACTACAAGAAACTGCACGACATGCAGGAGATATAGGATAATAACGATAATAACGGAATGAAAACTTTACTGAAGTCTGCTTTAGGATCGCCAATAGCTTTGGTGGTCAATTTGCTGTTAGCCTATGCCATCTTCTTTGTGGCACGCCTGACTTACTTCGTTGTCAATTACAGTTACTTTATCGACGGGCTGTCGCCCTCGTCGCTCGGGTCATGGATACAGGGAAGTCTGTTATTCGACACGACCGCCATACTCTACACGCACATCCCCTATATCGTGATGATGCTTTTGCCGCTTTGGCTAAAGGAGAACCGCATCTATCACAAGGTGTGCAAGTGGCTGTTTATCCTTGTCAACGCCGTATCGCTTGCCATCAACCTTGCCGACTCCGTCTATTTCCCCTTTACCTTGCGTCGCACTACGACGAGCGTGTTCCGGGAATTCGGCAACGAAAGCAACATCGCCGGCATCCTGCTCCACAACTCGATTACCCACTGGTATCTCTTCCTGCTCTTTGCTGTCGTCGTATGGGCGATGTGGAAGTTCTACGTAATGCCTCGGACAGACTATCGCAACTACTTTACCCTTCGCAGTCGATGGATGTATGCTCTGCAGCTCTTTGTCTGTTTGGCAGTAGCTGCCGTACTCACGGTTGCAGGATGCCGTGGCGGACTGCAGTCAGGCGTTCGTCCTATCACCATCAGCAATGCCAACCAATATGTAGAACGACCGACCGACTGTGCGCTGGTGCTCAACACGCCCTTCGCCTTGATACGCACTATCGGCAAGTCAGACTTCGCCGTGCCCGACTACTTTCCGTCTCTGGAAGCCTCGGCCAAAGTATACACGCCTTTCCACAAGCAGGAATATGCCGACTCTACAGCAAGACGGATGCCCAACAAGAAGAACATCGTCATTCTGATAGTTGAGAGCTTCGGCCGCGAATACATCGGAGCTTTCAACAGAGACTTCTTCGGAGGGAAATACAAAGGCTATACACCCAATGTAGACAAGCTGATAGCAAAGAGTCTTGTATACAGATACTCGTTCTGCAATGGCAGGAAGAGCATTGATGGCATGCCGTCGGTGCTTTGCAGCATACCTCGCTTCGGCGAGCCGTTCATACTGACACCTGCTTCGATGAACGACTATACGGGAATCCCCGGACTACTGAGCCAATGGGGCTACCAGACCGCCTTCTTTCACGGAGCCAACCGCGGATCGATGGGCTTCCTTGCCTTTGCCAATAAGATAGGCTTCCAGCACTATTACGGCAGACAGGATTATGATGCCGACCCGCGCTTCGGAGGCGACAAAGACTTCGACGGCAACTGGGGAATTTGGGACGAGCCGTTCCTGCAATACTACTGCACGAAGATGGGCGAGATGCGCCAGCCCTTTATGACCGCCCTCTTCACCGTTTCGAGCCACGACCCGTTTGTCATCCCTGAGAAGTACAGGAATCTATACAAGGAGGGGCGGCTTCCAATTCACAAGTGCATCCGATATACAGATATGGCCATCGGCAAGTTCTTCGCTGCCGCCGGCAAGCAGCCGTGGTTCAAGAATACCGTCTTCGTGCTGACAAGCGACCACACCAACCAAAGCGACCACGAGCAATACAAGACCGACATCGGCGGTTTCTGCTCGCCCATTATCATCTACGACCCATCGGGCGAAATCAGACCCGGACGCATCGACGGCATTGCCCAGCAGACAGATATCATGCCGACACTGCTCAACCATATCAGATACCCTGGGAGATACCTCTCTTTCGGCATCGACTTGCTGCGGACACCAGCACGAGAGACGTGGGCGGTCAACTATCTGAACGGCATCTACCAATACGTCAGGTACGGCTACGTGCTACAGTGGGACGGACAGAAGACGCGCGCCGTCTACAAGCTCACCGACCTCCTCATGCAGCACAACCTTGCAGGACACGTTGCCGAACAGCCACACATGGAGCGCGAACTCAAGGGTATCATCTACCAATACATGTACAGAATGGTTCATGACCGGATGCGCCCCGACTCCCAATAACTCCCAACAATGAAGAAAGCCTTATACCGACTGCTCTACCTGCTTGCCTACGGCTTTTGGTATGCAGCGTCTCTGCTCCCGTTCCGCGTTCTCTACGCCGTCTCCGACCTACTCTATTTCCTGGTCGGAAGAGTCGTCAGATACCGCCACCGCGTCATATCGGGCAACATCCGAAGCAGTTTCCCCGAAAAGACCGACGACGAGGTACGTGCCGTTGAGCATGCGTTCTACCGTTGGTTCTGCGACTATCTCGTTGAGACTATCAAGCTGATGACGATGCAACGCAGACAACTCGTCAGGCGGATGACTTTCACCGGTACCGACGAAATCAACCGGATGCTGGCCGAAGGACAGTCAGTTGCCATCTATCTCGGCCATCTCGGCAACTGGGAATGGATTACCTCGCTGCCCTACTGGCTCTCCAATGCCATCTGCTGTCAGCTCTACCACCCACTGGAGAACGAACGCTTCGACCGACTCTTCAAGCACGTGCGCGAACGACAAGGTGCACTCTGCATACCCATGCAGGAGTCGCTCCGTAAAATCATACAGCTCTCCCGCGAGGGTAAACCGCTTGTCGTCGGCTACATATCAGACCAGACACCCTTTTGGTGGAACATCCACCATTGGACAGACTTTCTCCACCACGACACACCTGTACTGACAGGCGCAGAGCGCATCGTCAGACACACCCGCCAGGCATTCGTCTACGGCGACGTTACACGCATAGGCCGGGGACGCTACAACTGCGACTTACGGGTCGTAAGCCGCGACACCAAGACCATGACCGAGCATGAGATCACCGACACCTACTTCCGGTTGCTGGAAGCATCCATCCGACGACAACCCGAGATTTATCTGTGGAGTCATAATAGATGGAAGCGCACCCGTGAACGATTCGAAGAGTACTTCGAAGAGATAGACGGTAAGGTGCACCTGCGCGAAGGCAAGGAGATGATATTCTGACCGCCGTGCACACCCAGATCGAAAAGATGAAAGAAGAAAAAACACTGGGGAGACTTGCGACACTATTGCAAACATCAAAGCAAATGAAAACTTAAAAGCAACGCCGTTGCAAACGTCCCGAC
>CAUVFB010000044.1:0-10394 GCA_963551095.1 uncultured Prevotella sp.
TTAGCTTTTTCTTTGTCTATCATTGTTTTTGATATTTTTACTGGGCTAATCGGATGAATCAGTCTACTGTCTAAAACTGAAACAAATCGCTGGTAGTGAGTAGTCCATGATGGTCTTTGGTGTATTCGGCTGCTAAGACAGCACCCAATGCAAAACCTTTGCGGCTATGCGCATCATGGGTAACAGTAATCCTGTCAGCTTCGGAATCATAGATGACACTGTGAATGCCGGATACTTCTCCGCGGCGGACGGATGCAATGGGCAGTTCATCGGGTGCAACGGCATTGCTACCAGTCTCCGTTCCGTCGGCAAGATGCTGGAACCCTTTCACCCATTTGTCCTTGCGGTCAATATCATGGAGTATTTCTTCAGCCAGGGTAATGGCAGTTCCGGACGGTGCATCCAGCTTATGGATATGGTG
Source organism: uncultured Prevotella sp. (assembly GCA_963551095.1). Taxonomy (GTDB): domain Bacteria; phylum Bacteroidota; class Bacteroidia; order Bacteroidales; family Bacteroidaceae; genus Prevotella. The sequence continues at coordinate 422 of CAUVFB010000044.1, forward strand.
CACCTCCTCCATACGGACATCATACTGCGGGAATCCGTTCATGATTTTTGCCAAATAGCGGTTGACAGCCGAAAAGATGGCCACACCGATGGAGAAGTTGCTTGCCCAAAACAGCGTCTGTCCGCCTTCCGTACAGAGTTTCTCCACGTCAGCTTTATGGTCTTGCATCCAGCCGGTGGAGCCACTGACGACTTTCACATTGTGTGCGAAAGCCCTTTGAAAGTTTCCGTATGCGGCCATGGGATTGGTAAATTCGATAGCCACGTCGGTCGAGATAAAAGCCGGGGAATCGAAGTCTTTTTGGTTGTCAGTATCAATCTTGCATACAATTTCGTGGCCACGCATCAAGGCAATCTGCTCAATCATGTGCCCCATTTTCCCATAGCCAATCAGTGCTATCTTCATATTCAAAATGCTTTTTGTCAGGTTTGCAAAGTTAGCGGAAATCGTACACAACACAAAATATATTTATTTTATTTTCGATTTTATGAAAAGCGTGAGGAGTACTGGGCAATGACGGAGGACGGCGTACAGCAAAACCGGGGTTGATTCAAAACTATCATAAAGCTATCCTGCCGATTCCAAGGTAGCAAAAAGCCGACACGCACTTGCACAACCCGGATAATTGGCGTATATTTGCCCACACAATACCGCGAAACCTTATGGAACAGATTCTCCACTACGTATGGAAACACAGGCTGTTTCCGCTTGCCGGACTTAGAACCACAGATGGAAAGCCTGTCGAAGTGATTGACCCGGGAATGCAGAACCGCAATGCCGGCCCCGACTTCTTCAACGCCAAGGTAAAAATCGGTGGTACGTTGTGGGTGGGGAACGTAGAGATCCACGACAAAGCTTCGGACTGGTTCCTGCACGGACACGATGCCGATGCCCACTATGACAACGTGGTGCTGCACGTGGTAGAACGATCAGATATGCCGGTCAGAACACTTTCGGGAATAACGCCGCCCCAGTTGCAACTTGAAGTGCCTGCTTCGATACGCGCGAATTATGACGAACTCATGACGACCGACCACTATCCGCCCTGCTATAGGATCGTTTCCAAACTGCCGGGATTGATGGTTCACTCGTGGATGTCGGCGTTGCAGACCGAGAGACTCTGTCAGCGTACCGAGGCAATCGGTCGGCGTGTCGAGACGTGCGGCGGCAGTTGGGAGACTGCCTACTTCGTTACCTTGGCGCGAAACTTCGGTTTCGGTATCAACGGCGATGCTTTCGAAACGTGGGGGCAAGCCATCCCGCTTACTTTTGCAGCCCACCATCGGGACAACATATTCCAGGTTGAGGCTCTCTTCTTGGGGCAAGCCGGCCTGCTCAGTCCCGATACCATCCCCGAACGCTATCGAGAAGCAGCACTGAAAGAAGGCTATTTCGATCGACTCCGTAGTGAGTATGCATACCTGGCACACAAGTTTTCGCTCGTTCCGATGGATGCCCGGCAGTGGAAATTCCTTCGGCTGCGACCGCAGAACTTTCCCCATATCCGTATTGTGCAGTTGGCTTCGCTCTACCACCGAAAACAGGCCGGACTGTCGGCACTCACCGAATGTAAGACGGCAGAGGCAGTGGAAAAACTACTCTCTACCCAGGTAACGCCCTACTGGCAGACGCACTACACGTTTGGCTCACCGAGTTCGAAGAGCCGAAAACGCCTGTCGGGTTCGTCGCTCAGACTGATTACCATCAACACTGTCGTTCCGATGCTCTTCGCCTACGGCCGCCATAAAGGGGCTGAAAAGCTCTGCGACCGTGCTTTCGATTTCCTCGAGCATTTCAAGGCCGAACGCAACCATATCGTAAGAATGTGGCAGGAGATAGGACTGACGGCTCGTTCGGCCGGCGACTCTCAGGCTCTCATCCAGCTGAAGAAAGAGTATTGCGACCGCAAGGACTGTCTCCGCTGCCGGATCGGATACGAGTATCTCAAGGGAAAACAGGCTGACAATTCTCTCCCTAATCTTTCCTCATAAGGCGAGAACGCCTAACGGGATATACTTAAAAGACCATGGGACCCCACCTGTAATGATAATTTTGAATTCGCAATTTTGAATTTTGAAATGGAAAGAAACACCCGATATATTTTCGAGACGCGCATGGAAGTGCGCGACTACGAATGCGACATTGAAGGAATCGTCAACAACGCCAATTACCTGCACTACACCGAGCATACGCGCCACCGATTTCTGCGCTCCCTCGGGGTCAGTTTCTCACAGCTCCACGAACAAGGCGTCGATGCTGTAGTGGCTCGCATGCAGCTGGAATACAAGACACCACTCACCTGCGACGACGAGTTCATTTCTCGAATGGGATTGGAAAAGAAAGGCATACGCTATGTTTTCACCCACGACATCTACCGTGCAAGCGACGAACGCCTGTGCTTCCATGCCACCGTTGATCTCGTTACGCTCATCAACGGACGTCTGAGCATCAGCAAAGACTACGACGAAGCATTTGCCAAAGTGCTGTGAAGAAGGGTTCGACCATTTGAATCTACAGAACAATGAACGCACAGGAAATCATCAACACAATCGCACTGACATGTCTCAGCCGGTTCAATTCCGTCTCGCTATTGGAGCTTTACCGGGTGGCCGGATCGGCGACAGCCGTCGTGGAGCACCGGAAGAACATACGCGACATGCTTCCCGATGCTTCGGAACACCTCGTTGCGGAACTCCGGAACCTCGACAAGACACTCGAACGGGCTGAGCAGGAATTTGCCTATACGGAGGAACATCACATCAAAATCCTCACACCGGACAGTCCGGACTATCCGCAGCGGCTGTCGGAATGTCCCGATGCGCCGCTTGCCCTCTACGCTCTCGGCAATGCCGACCTCAACAGCCGCCACATCATCAGCGTCGTCGGCACGCGCCGCTGCACCACCTACGGGCAGGACATTATCCGTGTTTTCACCCGCGAACTGAAGTCGCTGTGTCCCGATGCACTTGTCGTCAGCGGGCTGGCTTACGGAATTGACATCTGCGCCCACCGTGCTGCCCTTGAGAACGGGTTCGATACGGTAGGAGTACTCGCCCACGGACTGGACGACCTCTATCCTCCCCGCCATCGGTTGACGGCAACAGAGATGCTTCGACACGGCGGCCTTCTGACGGAATATACCACCCACACACAGCCGAAAGCACACAACTTCGTGCAGCGCAACCGCATCGTCGCCGGCTGTTCCGATGCGACCCTGCTCATAGAGTCAGCCGGTAAAGGGGGCGGACTCATCACGTGCAGCATTGCCCGCAGCTACGGCAGAGAAATCTTTGCCTTCCCCGGGTCGGTCAATGCCGAATACAGCGAGGGCTGCAACAATCTGATTCGCGACGGCGGAGCCGCACTCATCACATCGGCAGCTGATCTCGTCAAAGCAATGGGCTGGGAAGACGACATGAAACTGGCTGAAAAGAAACGCAGGGGAATAGCTCGCGACCTCTTCCCCGACCTTTCGGCCGACGAGCAGCGCATTGTCGATATACTCAGCAAGAACAACGACTTGCAAATCAATCTGCTTTCAGTGCAGTCGGGTATCACCATCTCCCGCCTGACTGCCCTCCTTTTCGAAATGGAAATGAAGGGACTGCTGCGCACGATGGCTGGTGGCTGCTACCATCTGTTAGGGTAGGAAGTGGCTTCACCCGTTGAAGAATTCGTCAACGGGTCCCGTGTCAGAGCAGCTAAGGTAATCCGACGGTAATTTATAAAATCATATCTCACTTGTGAAGTTTCAAAGCCGATTTGTATCGAGATGGGCAGGCGTTTTGTCATGGTGTAGCATTTAATGCAACTTTTGTTTTGGTGTTTGCCGAAGCTCGGCGGTTAACATAACTTTCGTTTTGGCGTTTGCCGAAGCTCGGCAGTTAACATAACTTTCGTTTTGGTGTTTGCCGAAGCTCGGCAGTTAACATAACTTTCGTTTTGGTGTTTACCGAAGCTCGGCAGTTAACATAACTTTCGTTTTGGTGTTTGCCGAAGCTCGGCGGTTAACATAACTTTCGTTTTGGTGTTTGCCGAAGTTCGGCAGATAACATAACTTTTGTTTTCGTGTTTGCTATGGCGTAGCAAGCCTCTTGCTTCTGGGTGCCGTAGCATCTTTCCTGCAAGGTTAACGACCATTTAGGGGTTTCATTCTTATTTGCTGCGGACACATAAGCAGTGGTTTGTTGCGTGAATGCCGCTGTCGAAACAATTGTAACGACACATCATAAAGTTCAAACCTCAATGTTCAAAGTTCAAAGGAAAGGAAGCTTGTCTGCTCTGCAGGGCACTCCTTTTCAGTCGGCTACTCCGAGACGAGTTGATGGATTTCGGCAGACTACTGCATATTGTATGTATGCACGCTCGAACCTTGCGCAGACGGCAGGTAGTTGATACCCCACCAACACATCTGCAAAAGACAGAAGGCTATGATGAGTGCCCAAAGAGCCGGCCGGATGTCGTTGGGTTTGTATTGGCGGTAGTGCACATAGACCAAATACGAAAGCCATGTAACGGCCGCCCACGTCTCTTTTGGATCCCAGCTCCAATAGTGTCCCCATGCTTCCTTGGCCCAAAGCGCGCCCATGAGCATGCCGAGCGTCATAAAGGAAAGTCCGACACAGGTGAGGTCGTCGGTGATGGCCATCTCCCTATCGGTCGTTCCGCCTTTCTTGAAGAATAGCAGGTAGGCCGACATTACTGCCGCTGCACCTAGAAGCGCGTAGGCCATCATATAGACAATGACGTGCGGAGCAAACCACGGACTTTGCAGGGCGGGCATGAGTGTCTTGGAATGAATCTCGGGCTTGAAGATGTTGATACAGACGAATACTGTCGCCAATATCGTCGAGAAGCCGAGAATCCACTTGTAACGCCAGCGGCTGTAGACAATGATTCCCGACAGGGGCAGGAAGAAGCTGTACCAAAGGCGCGTCTCACCCATCGTGCGGAGTGGCGGACGCTCGAGACTTATCCACATCATTACGATATACGAGAAAAACACGGCCAGTCCTGTGCCCGTAGCGGCAAATGCCGGAAAACGTTTCTCTTTCCATGCAGCCCATGCGCCGACAGCCCAGAGAACGACAGATGCAATAGCAAACACTATAAAATACTTCCAACTCATTCTGATGTCCCCTTATTCTTATGGCCTGCCGTGAGGAACATGCCCACAGCTCCTGTCAGCAACATGAATATTCCTATGTACACGACGGGCAGCCACGGGTCAGATACCAGTTCGAAGACGCTGACGTTGCTCCACTTGCCCATCTGCTCGTTGTAACTGAGTTGATATATCTTCCAGCCCGCAACACTGTAAGGCTTGTTCACCTCTATCTCGGTGCGGATGTTCAGCCCGTCCTGTGTATAGATGTCTACGAGCGAAGCATAGCGGCGAGGCTCGCGGCCGGGCATGGCAAGGGTTTGGTCGCCGTCGAGCCTCAACCCCTGATAGGGGAACAGATAGCTTCCGCACGATACCCAGCCCTCCTTGACAGCTCTGCCCCTTGTCGCCCTGACATAGACCGCACAGGCAGCACCATTCACCCGATTCTCGACAAATCCGTCTTTGTTGTGCGCCAGTCCCAGCGAGTCCATTCGGATCTTGGCCATCATGCCCTCGGGCAACTTACCAACCATACGCACCAGTTCTGCCGGCATTGCATCGTCAATGCGTCTGATCAACTGAATCCTCCAACCGGCAAGCTGTCCCGATCGGAAGTTCCTGTCCAATACGAGGTTCTCCGGCTTTCTGGCGGACAGCGGAATGCCACGACTGTCCATCATTATCAGTTTCGGCGGATACTCGTCGATAGTGAATTTCTCCAGCTGAATCGCTACAGGAAGTGGATGGACATTGCTCCACGAGTCAAGTCCGCGCCACTCCGGCCTGCCCTGCTCGCAGTACATTTTTAACCGCTGCATGTCTGCACTGCCGAGAGTGCCACAGGTAAGGACAATGAAGAGACCGAGATGGCTGACCAACGATGGCACCCTGCGCCACGAGCAGCGGATTACCTGCCGAAGGGTAACTTCACCGATAATGGCCGTCATCCATACGTAGACAAGAACAAAAGGCCAAAACCCCAACATCTTCGTAATACCTATAGGGTCGGCGGGCAACTTGCCCTCGGGTACCTGGTGTGTCGCCCCCATGACGATGGTCAGTAGTGCCGCCATAGCTATGGCCGGAACGGCTGCCTGCATCGTTGTCATAAACCGACAGAAATACACTCGCTTCCGTAGCATCCATACTGCAAGGAGTGCTGATATCAGCACGACCAGCGCAACAAGGTTGGCCGGCCATGTAAAGATGTCCCATTCCAGGGAACCGATGGTAAACTGAAGAACAAGTCCTGTCAGTGTCAGACCAACGGCGATGGTGATGCCTTCCTTCAGCGAATAAGGTTTATTCCACATAATCGTTTATTGTAAGGGCGAGCCTTTCTTGTTCCAAACAAGTAAAAAGTAATGGGAGCTTAGGACTCGCCCCTCGCTCCCATCGTCCATAATGTTTTTGTTGTATGATTCTCACATTACCTTGCCAATTGCCTACATGGGCTGCGTTACAAATCGTTTGTTCCTGCGTGCCGTCTCAATCCATTTCGGAACAATCGTGTCGAGGAAATCCTTCTTCTGTCGGCGCAGTTTGGGCATGTTGATGCCACAATATTCTGCTGCCTTGGCACGAGTAGAGAGATCGGGAAGAGGTATCGTACCTGTGAATCCGTGTTTAGCTACAATGCGAGCAACCTGCAAGCGGGCATCCTTCGCAAACTCCATCGCACTGGCAAGGAGACGCATCACCTCCTGCGGTGCATGGAATGCAGCACCGTGGCTTGCCACAGCATAGTCCCATCGCCACTGACTCTTCCGAAGATCTGAGAGCACTGTCTTCATCTCGTTCTCGGTAGCTCCCTTGTCCCATGCAAACTTCGCTTCGATGTGTGCGTAGGCCAGTTCTTTTTCTACGCGATGGCGGAAGTCGTATATCTTCTGCTGACGCTCGTATACGTTCTGCCGCAACGTCTCTGCATCCTGACGGTGGCAGGTCTGACAGGTACGGTCGATATGTGCCAACGGACTCATCACGTGGTGGTCAGTATATTTCACGCCACCCTCTGAGATGTAGGGCATGTGGCAGTCAGCACACGATACGCCGCGTTGTCCGTGGATTCCCTGCTTAAACAGCTCATAACCAGGATGTGCTGTGCCTTGAGGATCTTCGCATGCGAAAGTGGGTTGATGTAGTCGTAGAACCCGATGCTGTCGTAATATTCCTCGGCAGCTTCACAGGTGAGTCCTTTCTCCTGCGGGAAGTGGAGATAGTTCCCGTTCTCTTTTTCGAAGTAGTATTCGGTGTGGCACTGCGCGCATACTAAGCTCCGCATCTCCTGATGGCTGGCCTTACGAACATCCTTGCCCACGCGTGCCCATGCTTCATAGAGAGCCGGACGGGCAGGACGAAGTTCCATCGTGCGGGCATCGTGGCAGTCGGAACAACCCACGGAATTCATCACCTGGTCGCCCCAGTCGCTCCATTTGGCAGCATAGAACTTGTCTGTTCCTTTCTCGCGCATCAGCCGTGGAACGTCCGGTCCCTTGCAGGTCCAGCATGTTCCGGGCTGTATATCGCCCTCGCCTTCTATTCCGGGACTGCCCGTGCGCAGAATTTTGCGGAGATCTTCCACGCAATGGCGGTGTCCGCGTGGTGTATTGTATTCTCTGGAAAAAGCATAACCGTCCCAAAGTACGACCATCTCGGGATGTTCTTCGAGTACATCTTTCTCTTGCGAACCGTTATACTTACTCTCGAAAGTAGTGTCTTCGGTCATCGCCCATGACTGATACTCGCGTGGGAAGTCCTCTGCAAACTTCTCGTTCTGAGACACAATTGAGTCAGCCATAATAGTCCGGCGATTATTGAAGACACTCGCTACTTCCGCCCGTCGCTCCAGCAAGGAGGAGCAGAGCAGACCCAATACGAAGACAACAACCATTGCCCCACTGAAGAGCAACCAGCCTTGCCATTTTTTCAATTGCTTTGCCATATGATAGAATTAGAAATGTTGAATGAAGAAATGGTAGTAACTATTTCAGATTCGGTACAGCCTCGTGTCCCAACATCTTCTGTAGCCAATGGGGCACAGGACTGGAGGGCATAGGCTCGACGAACTCTGCATTAGGTGTCGACGACAGGTAATTCATTCCGCCGTGGGGAACGTTGCGGTGGCAATCCCAGCAGGCTTTGCCTTCACCACGTTTGGCCATCATATAGTCGATACGTCCCGTTTTCACAAACTCGGTATTCAGTTGTTTGTGGCAACGTATACAGTTGTCCATGATGACTTCTGCCGACGCATCCTCTGCCATAATCACTTGCCGTTCGCTGTGGGCAACAAAATAGGCAACATGTTTCATACCATCCTTTCCTTTGAAAAGGTAGTGCGACGCTATATTGTCGTTTGGCACATGACAGTCGTTGCAGGTAGCATCGCGGGCATGGGACGAATGGCTCCACGTAGCATAGTAGGGCGACATGATATGGCAGTTGATACAAGCCTTTGGGTCGTCTCCGATGATGTAGGTGTGCATCCTAAGGAGATACATGAACAGACCTCCCAAACCGACAATGATTCCTATGAGGGCAACGAAAACGACCTTCTGCCGGTAACTGAGTGCACTGACGAATGTATGCCACTTGCTCTTCATCCAGGAAGTTATCTTACGTAAACACATAGGCTTTCAATTAACTTGCTGCAAAGGTAACAAATAAAATCTAAAGTATTGGTCATGATTTTAAGGAAAATCATCATTAAAGAGGATACACTCCTTTTACAGAATTCTTTTTGCTTACCTTTGCACCTATGAAAATAGGAACTGTAGATTTTGGGGAACGTCCGTTGTTTCTCGCCCCGATGGAAGATGTAACCGACATTGGTTTCCGCAAGATGTGCAAACGCTTTGGCGCGGCGATGGTATACACCGAGTTCGTTTCTGCTGATGCCGTCATACGAAGCATCCAGTCTACATTAAGCAAGATGGTCATTGACGACGACGAGCGACCCGTGGGTATTCAGATTTACGGGCGCGACATAGAGTCAATGGTTGAGGCTGCACAAATTGTTGAGCAGGCGCATCCCGATGTCATTGATATCAACTTCGGATGTCCGGTCAAGAAAGTGGCCGGAAAGGGGGCAGGAGCAGGAATGCTGAAAAACATTCCTCTGATGCTAGCCATAACAAGAGAAGTGGTGAAAGCTGTCCGCACACCCGTAACGGTGAAGACACGTATAGGATGGGACAACGACAATCTCGTTATCACCGACCTTGCCGAGCAGTTACAGGACTGTGGTATACAAGCTCTAACCATCCACGGACGCACTCGGGTACAGATGTATACAGGCGAGGCCGATTGGACACTGATAGGTGAGGTGAAACACAATTCCCGTATTCACATACCTGTCATTGGCAACGGCGACGTAACAAGCGTCAGGGTGGCGAGAGAGAGGTTCGACAGGTACGGAGTAGATGCCGTTATGATTGGTCGTGCAACCTTTGGTTGTCCTTGGATATTCGCTGACAGTTCCGCTGAAGACACAACAAAAGGCCACCGGCCTTCACTTGACGAGAAGATAGATGTACTGGAAGAAATGTTGCGCATCAACGTCGAGCGGATAGACGAGTACCGAGGCATCCTCCATACACGCCGCCATCTTGCTGCATCGCCTATTTTCAAAGGAATACCTGACTTCAAGCAAACGCGTATCACCATGCTCCGGGCTACCCGAATAGAAGAGTTGACAGCCATTCTTGAGGATTGCCGCAGACTGTTGAAGAACAGAGCCAACGCTTCTTCTGTCTGAAAAAGAAAAGAGACAGAAAGAAAACTGCAAGGAAACCGAAACACGGAGCACAGAAGCTCAACACACACTTCTTTCTATTTTTATTTGCCGCTTTAGAATTCTTTCAT
>CAUVFB010000045.1:0-10157 GCA_963551095.1 uncultured Prevotella sp.
GAGCAACAGCCTTCTAAGCTGTGGGTCTTGGGTTCGAACCCCAACGGAATCACAAGGTTGGAAAGTGCCTAAATACCAATGTAGCAGAATTTTTCCTTTCTTTCATTCAGTACCGGGCTTAGTATGAGGAATGAGATTGAAAAGCACAAAGAATAGTTCTTTAGATCAAGGGCTCCGCAAAAAAACATATGGTAGCCATACATAGTCGATAGTTTTGCTTATCTTTGCAATCGGTTTGTATTATATATATAAAAGGTGTAAGCAATGGACTATTCTATAGAAAGGATAACGACACTCATCGGCGCACAACGCCACGGACAGACACCGGCTCGCATAAGCTTTGTTCTTACCGACAGCCGTTCACTCTGTTTCCCAGAAGAAACCCTCTTCTTCGCCCTCAGAAGTGAGCGCAACGACGGTCATAACTATATTCCCGAACTATACCACAGAGGCGTACACAATTTTGTCGTAGAAACCTTGCCCGAGCAACTTGACACACTCTACCCACAATCGAACTTTCTCCATGTTGCCAACACATTGGAGGCATTGCAGTTGCTCGCCACACGCCACCGGGAGGAGTTCCACATTCCTGTCATCGGCATCACCGGCTCGAACGGAAAAACAATGGTAAAGGAATGGCTCTATCAACTGCTTTCGCCTCAGACTACCGTTACCCGATCGCCACGCAGCTACAATTCGCAGATAGGCGTACCGCTCTCGGTGTGGCTACTCAATGAGAATACGCAGGTTGGCATATTCGAAGCGGGCATCAGCAAGCCGGGCGAAATGGCTGCACTACGTAATATCATACAGCCGACCATCGGCGTACTGACCGGACTGGGCGACGCTCATCAGGAGAACTTCGCCTCAATGGAAGCCAAATGCAGGGAGAAACTGCTGCTTTTCCGCGATACGCAAGCCATCGTATATGCTATGAATAATAAGACCATCGCCCATTGCATTGCCCAACTCGACTATCGGGGTGAGCATTTGGCTTGGTCGGAACAGAACAACAGGGCAGCCTTCTACATCCGCAAAATTGAGAAGCGAGATATCAATACCACTATCAGCTACATATGGAAAGGCGATGACGAACACAGTTTTACTCTTCCGTTCATTGACGATGCCAGTGTGAACAATTCCATCACTTGCGCCATCGTCGCACTAAGTCTCGGTGTCAGTCCGAAAAACCTTACCGAACGGATGCTGCGGCTCGACCCGGTAGCCATGCGGCTCGAAGTAAAAGAAGGACAGCACGGCTGCACGCTCATCAACGACTCGTACAACTCAGACATCAATTCGCTTGACATTGCACTCGACTTTATGAACCGTCGTCCCGACCATAAGGAACGCAAACGCACGCTCATTCTGAGCGACATCTTCCAAACGGGCGAAAGTGAAGAAAGTCTTTATCAAGAAGTGGCCGACCTCAGCAAGAAGCGCAGCGTAGAGAAATTCATCGGTATCGGCACTGCATTACAGTCGCAACGCACTGCTTTCCGCCATCTGCGCGAGAAGTATTTCTTCGCCACAGTTACCGATTTCATCCAAAGCAAGGAGTTCCGCAGTCTACGCGACGAGGTGATTCTGCTGAAGGGTGCACGCTCGTTCGGCTTCGACCAACTGACAGAACTGCTGGTAAAGAAGGTGCACGAGACAGTACTCGAGGTGAATCTCAACGCCGTCGTAGCCAATCTCAACCACTATCGGTCGCTGATGAAGTCGCAGACAAAGCTCGTCTGTATGATCAAGGCAGACGCTTACGGTGCCGGTGCAGTCGAGATTGCCAAGACATTGCAGGATCATCGCGTCGACTATCTTGCTGTTGCGGTTGCCGACGAGGGAGTAACGCTACGCCGAAACGGAATCACGAGCAACATAATGATTATGAATCCAGAGATGAGTTCGTTCAAAACGCTCTTCGACTACGATCTTGAACCTGAGGTATACAGCTTCCGTCTGCTCGACGCATTGGTCAGAGCAGCACAGAAAGAAGGGATTACGGGATTCCCGGTACACATCAAGCTTGACACGGGCATGCATCGTCTAGGCTTCAATCCCGATACTGACATGAACGAACTGATCAACCGCCTGAAGCATCAGAATGCTATTATCCCTCGGTCGGTGTTCTCTCACTTTGTTGGTTCCGACTCCGACGACTTTGACGAGTTTTCCGCCCAGCAGTTTACATGCTTCGATGCAGCCAGCAAAAAGCTGCAGGCTGCTTTCAGCCATATCATCCTGCGGCATATCGACAACTCTGCCGGCATTGAACACTTCCCTGAACGGCAACTGGATATGTGTCGGCTGGGACTCGGCCTCTACGGCATCAATCCACGAGACAATGAGATTCTCAACAACATTTCGACGCTGAAGACTACTATCCTGCAGCTCCGCCACGTGCCTGCCGGCGATACGGTGGGTTATTCACGCCGTGGCAAAATAGCGCACGACAGCCTGATAGCCGCCATTCCCATCGGTTACGCCGACGGACTGAACCGCCGCTTGGGCAATCGCCGTTGCTATTGCTTAGTGAACGGACAGAAAGCCGAGTACGTCGGCAACATCTGTATGGACGTAGCGATGATAGACGTTACGGGAATTGACTGCAAGGAGGGCGACACGGTAGAAATATTCGGCGACCATCTACCCGTTACAGTGTTGAGCGATGTCCTTGAAACTATCCCCTACGAGGTGTTGACAACTGTCAGCAACCGCGTAAAGCGTGTGTATTTTCAAGACTGACGAGCGTAAGTTCCCCTCCCCCTATACTATTTGAATTGAACCCCGAAAGTCAGACAAAAGCTTTCGGGGTTCATTTCTGTTTGAAGTCTTTTCTTTTTGTTTTCCTCCCTGCCGGTGTTTACAGCAGCTCGGGAAGTTCGAAAAGACGGATGCCGTTGCTGCCTTTGATGAGTATGTAGTGGTCGACGGGTTGATGGCATCGTAGTTCAGCTTTCACCTCGTCTACGTCCTTGAACTTGCGGAGCGCAGTCCGGGTTTTGCCGAACTCTTCGCCTACCAGCCACACGTTTGTCAGTCCGGCGGCAGCAAGACTGTCAACGACTTTCTGATGCTCCGCACCCGAAGCATCGCCAAGTTCGCGCATGTCGCCGAGGATGGCCATCTTGTTGTCAACTTGCATCATCCGGAAGTTCTCAATGGCAGCCGCCATGCTTGACGGATTGGCATTGTAGGCATCCACGATGAGCCGGTTGTGCGCCGTCTCGGTCAGCTGCGAGCGGTTGTTGGTCGGGACATAAGTTTCCAGTGCGTGGCAAATCTGCCGGGGCATCACGCCGAAATGTAGTCCGATGGCAATGGCTGCCAGCATATTGTCGAGATTGTAGGCACCGATGAGATGCGTCTGAACTTCGTAGTAGCTGATGGGGCATTGGCTGCTAAGACTCTGCCATCCGAATTTCAGGAAAGGTGCACAGCTGATAATGTGTCCCTGCACATCGGCCGTATCGTCCTGGCCATACGAAACGATGCGACCGAAGCCGCGCCGGACAGCCATTTCGACAAGGTCGGGATTGCTTTCGTTGAGGAAAAGCAGTGCATCGTGTGCTTTCAGATAATCATACAGTTCACCTTTCGTTCGCTTCACACCCTCGAAACTTCCAAAGCCCTGCAAGTGAGCGCGCCCCACGTTAGTAATCAGTCCGCAGGTTGGCTCAACGTATTCGACGAGCTTCCGGATATCGCCGGGATGCGATGCGCCCATCTCCACAACGGCAATATCATGCTCGGGACACAGCTCCAACAGCGTGCGCGGAACGCCAACGTCGTTGTTGAAATTCCCCTCGGTGTGATGCACATGAAACTTCTCTGCCAAAACCGCCGAAATAAGCTCCTTGCTGGTCGTCTTTCCGTTCGTTCCCGTAATGCCGACAACCGGAATATCAAACTGTCTGCGGTGCTCTCGCGCCAACTCCTTGTAGACCGTCAGAGCGTCGTCTACGAGAATGATTCGGTCGTCAGCAGTGTCGCCATATTCCTCCTCATCGATGACAGCGTAGCTGCATCCTTCTCCGAGGGCGGCCTTGGCGAATTTGTTTCCGTCGAACGATGCTCCTTTCAGAGCGATAAAGATACTTCCCTCGGGGCAATGGCGGCTGTCGGTCGTAATCGTGGGGTGTTGCCGATAGAGGTTGTAGAGCGATTGAATATCCATGAGGCATATGTCCTTTTTATCCGTGGCAAAGTTACTATAAATAGAAAACACCCCCAAGGGAAGTGCGCCTTTTTATGCCGTTGAAAGATGGGGATAGACTCGGACAAGTTACCCGCCCCGGTTATACACCCGTCCGACTGCCTGCCAACACCCCGCCGACCGCCGTCCGGTGCCGACCTCCCTGGTAAAACCCTATAGGGTTTCCGACGAAAGGGTATAGGGTTTCTGATGAAAGGGTATAGGGTTTTGGCGGCGAGGTGTAGAGCTCGGCTACACCGTTGCAAGCGTTAATGTTCTGTTAAACCCGCCAGGTGCTCTATTCTGTGCCAAGAGAAAGCTATAACTTTGTTGCAATACACAAAGAATGCAAGTTATGAAAACGCCATCAGAATTTGACGACATCCGTCCGTTTGACCCGAATGAGTTGCCCGAAGTCTATGAACGCCTGCTGCAGAACAAGCAGTTCCAGGCTGTCGTACATTTCCTCTACCCGAAGATTCCTATGGAAGTGGTGGCGCGGAAGATGCGCCAATGCAAGACAAACATGGAGTTTCAGCGCACTTTCTGTTACAGTTTCCTACAGGATTTGCTGAGGCGCGTCAGCAAAGGATGCGACATGGACGCCTCGGAAATAGACAATACGCGGTGCTATACCTTTATGAGCAATCACCGCGACATTGTGCTGGACTCGGCATTGCTGGACAAACTGCTCATCGATGCGAAGTTTTCAACGACCTGCGAGATAGCTATTGGCGACAATCTGCTGTCCATGCCGTGGGTGTTGGATATTGTCCGGGTGAACAAAAGTTTCATTGTGAAGCGCGGACTGATGGCTCGCGAGCGGCTGGAATCGAGTATCAAGCTCTCCCGATACATGCACTTTTCCATCAGTGAGAAGCACGAAAACCTATGGATTGCGCAGCGTGAAGGACGCGCCAAAGACTCTGACGACCGCACACAAAAGGCTATTCTGAAGATGCTGACGCTCGGAGGCGAGGGCAGTGTGCCGGAAAAACTGCAGCAACTGCACATCGTTCCGTTGGCAATCTCCTACGAATACGACCCGTGCGACTATCTGAAAGCTGCCGAATTGCAGGCAAAGCGCGACAATCCGGAGTGGAAAAAGGGACCGATGGACGACGTTATCAGCATGCGGACAGGCATTATCGGCTTGAAAGGACGCATCCATTATCATGCCGCTCCGTGTATTGACGACTATCTTGAAGGCCTGAAAGAAGAGAAAATGCCGACAGGTCAGCTGTTGGAAACAATATGTGCGCATATCGACCGGGAAATTCACCGCAACTACCGACTCTATCCGACCAACTATATCGCCCTTGACGAACTGGAAGGCACGACTCGCTTCACCGATCAATACACGGAAGAAGAGAGGCAGAAGTTCGATACTTATATCAAAAGCAGGCTGGCAAAGATAGAGATTCCTGATAAGGACGAGGCTTTTCTACGCGGGTCTATGCTGACGATGTATGCCAATCCGGCACGTAATTATCTGAAGACGCATGCTTAGACGACTCATCTTCGGCCTTTCGGCTGTGGCTGTTCTTGCTGCCTGCACCCATGAACCGTATCAGAGTGGAGATACCTCGTTGTCGTATCTCCATACGGATTGGGTCATGGCGAAGACGAACGGAAGCCATCAGATTGCTGCTGCCGTTACCGACGACGGCGACTCGCTGCTGCTTTCGCCTCCTAAAACGGCTGCGTGGGCTACGGTTCCGGATTCCTGCTATCGTGCATTGCTTTATTACGACAGGCGGAATGACAACAAGGAAGTGTCGGCATTCAGTATCGTACAAGTTCCGGTGCTGGTTCCACGAGCTGCATCTGCTGCATTATCTCCGGCCAACGACCCTCTCGGCTTGGAGAGTGCGTGGATAGGCAAGAATAAGAAGTACATCAATCTTTCCCTTATTCTGAAGACGGGAAAGACTTCCGATGCAAAGAATAACCGTCAGCAGATAGGACTTGTCTGCGATTCCGTAGTCCGTACTGGCTCTTCTTCCATCTACTATATCAGGTTATTGCACAAGCAAAACGGCGTACCCGAATATTACAGCGCAAAGATTTATGCGAGCATACCGCTGTCGGGTTTTGAACGAGGCTGTCATATCCGACTGTCAGTACCGACCTATAAAGGTGTGATGACCCGTTCTTTTGGGATAGAGTAAGCCTACTCCAACCTTTTATACAGCCTCTTCGGTCTTGTTTTCGCAGATTATTTGTATCTTTGCTTCCGCTTTTTGAACAGGGGTACTTGCTCAACCCTCTTTAACAAAACAAGACAATGATAAAGACAAGACAACAAGTGAGTGTGCTGTTTATGCTTTTCAGCATCCTCTTCTGTGTTTGCCTCATTGCGGCAAACATTCTCGAAACAAAGCAAATCTCGGTATTGGGAATCAGTCTGACGGGGGGGCTGCTCGTCTTCCCGGTCTCTTACATCATCAACGACTGTGTCTGTGAAGTATGGGGATTCCGGAAGGCGCGCCTGCTGATATGGACCGGATTCGCCATGAACTTCTTCTTCGTGGCGATGGGAGCCTTCTGCGACTGGATTCCGGGGGCACCTTATTGGGACAACGATGCCGGCTTCCATGCCATCTTCGGGCTTGCTCCACGCGTAGCGGCAGGCTCGTTCGTTGCGTTCATCGTTGGTTCGTTTGCCAATGCTTATGTAATGAGCCGGATGAAGATACACGATCAGGGGCGCCACTTCTCTTGGCGCGCCATCGCCAGTACCATTGCCGGCGAAACCTGCGACTCGCTGATCTTCTTTCCCCTTGCGCTCGGAGGCGTGGTCCCTGCCGACGAACTGCCGAAACTGATGCTTTGGCAGGTTGTTCTCAAAACCGTTTACGAGGTAATAGCTCTCCCCGTTACCCTCCGCGTGGTGAAGTCGATGAAGAAGCACGAGGGCGAAGATGTCTACGACGAAGGGGTCAACTACAGTATATGGAAGGTGTTCAGTTTGAATTAGACACTACCCGTATGCCACTGTGGCAAAGCGGGCACGAAGCATAAACAACTTGTCCCCGACGCCGCCGTATAAACCTCAACCGACCCTACCAGGAATCCTCCTGTGTCTCCAATGGAAGTCTCTAAGGGTGCCCAATGGAGGTGCAGGAGGATGCCTATTGGAGGTATGAGACGACCTCCAGTGGAGCTCCTTAAGGATGCCCAATGGAGGTGCGGGATGACACCCAATGGAGGTATGAGGCAACCTTCGATAGGAGACCTCGGATACTTTAAGTTAAAGTCCTTTGATACTTTAAGTTAAAGTCCTTCGATACTTTAAGTTAAAGTCCTCGACAACTTTAAGTTAAAGTTATCAACAACCTTAAGTTAAAGTCCTCGACGCCTTTAATTATAAGCCTCCAACCCCGCTGCAAGGAGCCCCTGACCTTTCCTATAAGGAACTGTCGACCTTTCCTTTAACAAACTATCGACCTTTTCTTCAACAAACTGTCGACCTTTCCTTATAGGCATCCGATTCAGGGCACAGAACAGGGCGCAGAGCGGTAAGCCCGATTGGCTTATGTGCCTCACTTAAGCTGTTACTTTGTTTTCGATGGCAAAGCTACTCGAAAGAAGCCTTTCCGGCCATTGCTTTCCGCTTTTATGACATGTGATTATTTGTCCGTTCACTTTGTTTTTGCTACCTTTGCATCGAATTCAGAAACTTAAATGTCCCATACAGGCAGAGGCGCACCCCAATACTTCCCCGCCCCGAAGCCTATATGCCGGCCACAATCCATCAACTAAAACAAAGCCTTGGGAAGGGGCTGTCATCAACCATTATGAGCAATCAAAATGTACCCAAGCCAAACAATTACCTGGCTTTTGCGATTTTCACAACCGTATGCTGCTGTCTGCCGACAGGAATCTATGCCATTATCCGTGCCATGAAAGTCAACGAATACTACACACTGGAGCAGTACGACGCAGCCACGCAGGCTTCTCAAGACGCAAAGAAGTGGAGCCTCATCGGCCTGATAGCCGGTCTCGTAGTCAACATTCTCGTCTACGCGTTTTACGGCTCAGCCGCTCTGTCATCGGTTCTGTAGGCAAGGCATTGAAACACAGTCTGCGCATAACGCTCATTGCCGGCGCAGGAATTATTCTGCTGGCAATGTATTATCTCTTCGACCCCGTCGCATCCACATGGACACCGAAGTGCCCGTTCCGGGTGCTGACGGGTTGGCAATGTCCGGGCTGCGGGCTTCAGCGGGCATTGCACTCCCTGCTGCAAGGCAACCCCTGGGAGGCCATCCGTTACAATTACTTTCTGCTCTTGGCAGGACCGTATGTCGTCCTGTTCGGTATTCGCACCCTGATGCCGCAGGGCAAGGCGAGGGAGCGTCTGACCAAGCGGATAGAAGACCGGCGGGTGGTGCGACTGTATGTGATTACTTTCGGCGTATGGCTTGTTGTGAGGAATATCCTGCACATATAAACAGCATTTCTAAAACACCGGTGCGACGTATGCGCGCCGCCCGACAAAACGAATAGGATGGATTCAGAAAGAGTAAACCGTATGATGATGTTGTTGTCGTCGAAGATTCCGGCAACAAGTTATTTCACTGTGCGCGAGGCGTTGGAACGGACAGAGATGAGCGAGTCGGAAACAATGATGCTTGTCGGCGAGATGAAAGACGTTACATTGGCGTTCCTCCTGTCGGTCTTTGTAGGAACGCTCGGCATCGACCGTTTCTATATAGGCGATATCGGCATGGGAGTCGGAAAACTGATAACGGGCGGCGGCTGCGGGGTCTGGTGGATTATCGACCTCGTTCTGATAATGAATGACACCAAGAAAAAGAATCTCGAAATGCTGACGCTGCACCTGCGGTAGTCAACACTTGCGGAGCCGAAGCACGCTTCTCTCATAAACTTGGATTCATCAAAGAAAAACGGGTCAATATGTTGTTGAACATTGTTTTTGTCCTCGTAGGAATCGTTCTCGTACTATGGGGCGCAGACCGCCTGACAGACGGCGCGGTGGGAATAGCCGGAAAGATGAAGATTCCGCAGGTGGTCATCGGACTTACTCTCGTAGCCATAGGAACAAGCATGCCGGAGTTCTGCGTCAGTCTGATTTCTGCACTGAAGGGCACACCCGATCTTGCTGTAGGCAATGTCGTCGGTTCGAATATCTTCAACACACTGCTCATTGTGGGTGTCTCGGCAATGGTGATGCCGATAGCGATTCTGAAGACAACCGTCCGCAAGGACATTCCGTTTTCGCTGGTGGCTTCGACAATGTTACTGATGATGTGCCTTGACGGCAGGATAGACCGCCCGGACGCAATCATCCTGCTTGCGATGTTCCTGATATTCATGTATCTGACGCTCAAAGGAACCAAAGAAAACAACAGCAACCCACTCCGAAACGACAGTCAGAAGAGTATGTCGACAGGGCAGTCGGTGCTGTGGATGGTTGTCGGACTGGTGTGTCTTATCGCTGGCAGCCATCTCTTTGTCGACGGAGCTACCGGCGTGGCTGCCCGGCTTGGAGTTTCCGAGGCTGTAATAGGGCTGACGATAGTTGCCGGCGGCACATCGCTTCCCGAACTGGCAACGAGCGTCGTATCGGCACGCAAGGGCAACAGCGGTATAGCCATCGGCAATGTGCTGGGCTCTAATGTCTTCAACATCCTGGCAATTCTCGGTGTTACGGGAACCATCCGTCCGATGGTGCTTCAGGGCATAACGATGACCGACCTGTCGATGCTGGTTGTATCAATGATACTGATTTGGCTGTTCTCCTTTACGAAGTATTCCATTGAGCGATGGGAGGGTGCCGTGCTTACGGTCGTCTTTATCGGGTATATGTACCGGCTGCTGGATATTGGTTGATGGGTGTTGATGACTTGTGCGTTCGGGTATTGAGTGTTGGATGATGGAGATTGAAAGTTTGTACGTCTAAAGGATGGACTATAATAGGTGTAAAATCTTTTCT
>CAUVFB010000046.1:0-10020 GCA_963551095.1 uncultured Prevotella sp.
GGTATTAAGAGGTCCAAAGAAACACTATCAACCAACAATGGAGACATTCATAATCATATTCGTTATCATAACGATGGCATTGGTAATAATAAAAAGCGTACTCAATGCCAAGAGTAAATCGGACAGTGGAGATACGGTGAGAGCTGAAGCGTTGAGCCGCGAGATTGGCGAGCTGAAGGCTCGACTGGATTCGCAGACTTCGGTTATAGAACGGCAGACGGAAGAAATCAAGCAGTTGACATCCGAGCGTGAAGTGGAGAAGACCAAAGCGCAGAACGCGGCCGACGCACTTGAAGAATATCGGAAACAGACCGAACAACAGCGCACAGAGACCTGTCAGCAGCACGAACGTGAGAAGACAGAAACCACAGCACGCTACGAAGAACAACTGAAGCAGGCGAAAGCCGACGCGGAAAGGCAGCTGGCAGATCTGCGGGAATCATACGAACGGCAGATCGGACAAATGAAGCTGACCTCCGAAAAGCAGTTGGAGGCACTGCGGGAGATGAACCGTAAGCAGGTAGAAGACCAACTGACGCTCATCCGCGAACAGATGAAATCGACCTCGGAATCGGTGTTGAAAGCACGACAGGAGGAGTTGGGCGAGCAGAACAAGGAGCAGGTTTCCCGAATTGTAGATCCCTTGCAGCAAAGTCTGAAGCTGATGAAAGAGGCTTTGGAGGACTCCAGGGAGAAGCATCAGGAGGCATTGCACAAGCTTGATGCCACTATTCAGGCGAACATGAAGAACAGCCGCGACCTCGGCGAGACTGCCGAGCGACTCACCCGAGCCTTGACGGGCGAAGTAAAGGTGCAGGGCAACTTCGGCGAACTGAAACTACGGCAGTTGCTCGAAGACCTCGGACTGAAAGACGGGGAACAGTTCTTTTCGCAGGCACATCTCCGCGACAAACTCGGCAAGCTCGTCAAGGACGACGACGGCAAGGGGCTGATTCCCGACTTCGTGCTTCATTTTCCCAACAACCGTGATGTCGTGGTCGACTCAAAAATGTCGTTTACTGCCTATGAACGCTATGTCAACAGCCAATCTGAGGACGAACGCAGCGAATCTTTGAAAGAACATCTCTCCAGTGTGCGTGCGCAAGTTGACCGGCTTGCCAGGAAAGATTACAGCAAATACTTGCAGAAAGGATACAACAATCTCAATTTCGTCATCATGTACATTCATACCGAAGGCGCGCTAAATTTGGCTCTACTCAACGACGGTGCACTTTGGCGCGAAGCATACGATAAAGGTGTGCTGATACTCGGTCCGCAGACGATGTATATGAATCTCCGGATATTGGAACTGATGTGGACGCAGGTACGGCAACTGAAGAATCAGGAAGAGATGATGCACGCTGCCAATCAGATTATCGACCGCACGCAAGACTTTGCCACTCGTTTCGGCGACGTAGACTCAAAGATGGCAGATGTAGTAAAGAGTATGAACAAACTGAAGATTACCACCGCCGAGAGTGGTGCCAGTATTATCACCGCCGCCAGAAACCTTTTGAAAGCAGGGGCACGCGAGAACAAGAAGAAGAAAAGCCTTGGCGATTCCTCCACTTCCGTCTTCCTTGATGCTGACCCAACAAGGATGATTCCCGAAGAAAGCCGAAAGGAAGATGAGCCGGAACAGAATTGATGCCGAGATTTGCGGACAGGCAGTAATATTCGTTTACCTTTTACGTTGTTATCCATGAATATGCAATGGACAGATAGAATAAGGCAAATCAAGATATTCCTCGTTGTCGCAGCTGTACTGATCCCTGTTACCTCACTGATTGTCTCACATTTTTTGGTGCAGGATCTGGCACAGCAGGAGCGAGCACGAATGGAAGTGTGGGCGGAAGCTATGAAGTCGTTGAACAAGGCCGACGATACGACCGACCTAAGTCTTGTCTTAAAGGTGCTCAACGAGAACAATACGATACCCGTAGTCGTGCTGGACGATAAAGGGAGAGTTACTGATTTCCGCAACATCAGCATTTCTGCGAAAGACTATCCGGACAGTATGAGGATAATTACCCAAACGGGCAGAAAGCTCATGGAAGAGGGAAAGAATGTCCGGATAGGCATTGACGCTTCGGGGAAAGATTATATTGACGTGTGCTACGATGAATCGCTGATGCTCCGCCGACTGGCCGTTTATCCTTATGTACAGCTGGGAGTTGTCATGTTGTTCGTTGTTGTGGCTGTCTTCGCCTTGCTGACATCCAAGCGTGCAGAGCAGAACAGAGTATGGGTAGGACTCAGTAAGGAAACAGCACATCAGCTGGGAACTCCGATTTCTTCCATGATGGCATGGACGACAATTCTTAGAGAGACTTATCCCGAGGACAAATTGCTGCCCGAGATGGATAAGGATGTGAAGCGGCTCCAGTTGATTGCTGAACGGTTCTCGAAGATTGGATCGCTGCCCGAACCGCTCCCGGCCAGTCTGAATGAAGTGCTGGAGCACGTGGCCGAGTATATGGATCGCCGCACTTCCAGGAAAGTGCGCGTAGTGAGGGATTTCCCGAAAAGTGATGTCGTTGTCAAGATGAATGCATCGCTATTCGAATGGGTCATAGAAAACCTTTGCAAGAATGCCGTCGATGCAATGGGAGGTGACTACGGACAGATTACTCTCCATCTTGAGGAGAACAATGCTCGTGCTGTCATAGAAGTGTCTGATACGGGAAAGGGTATCAGAAAGAAAGATGTCAAGAATGTCTTCCGCCCCGGATTCACCACAAAGAAGCGTGGATGGGGACTCGGACTAAGCCTTGCCAGACGCATCGTGGAAGAATACCATCATGGCAGGATATGGGTAAAAGCTTCGGAAGTGGGCAAAGGCACGACATTCAGAATCGAGTTGCGGAAGTAATCCGTTGTTCAGGCTCCCTATACGTTTCGGATTTGTGCCAGCAAGGCCAGTGCCTTGTTCTCGTTGGCCTCCATTATTTCGCGTTCTCCCGGTCCCTTGTCGTTGATGCCGCAGAGATGGAGAATACCATGGATAATGACACGGTACAGCTCGTCGTCGTATGTCTTCCCGAATTGTTCGGAATTGGTGCGCACGGTGTCAAGCGAAATGACGATGTCGCCATTGATCACCGTTCCTTCGTCATAGTCGAAAGTGATGATGTCGGTATAGTAGTCGTGCCCGAGGTATTCGTTGTTCACCTGAAGAATCTTCTCGTCGGACACAAACATATAGCCTATCTCGCCTATCTTTCGTCCGTATGTGGCTGCGACGGCCTTAATCCACCGGCTTATCTCGCGTTTCTTTATCTTCGGCATTTTGATGCCGTCAACGTTGTATGTAATCATTCCTTTTCGTTTTTATCGGAGATTTCCGTGTGCAACGCGGGAAGCTTAGTACTCTTTGGGCAGAAACTCGCTCACATCTCTCCCGAAGCGTTTCAGTTCGCGCACCATACTGGAACTGATGTATCCGCATTGCGGCTCTGAGAAAAGCAGCAGTGTCTCTACTCCGCCCATCCTGCGGTTGATATCGGCTTGTTCGCGCTCGTATTCAAAGTCTTTCATGCTTCTCACGCCTTTGACGATGTAGCCGGCTCTTTCGCGTCGGGCGAAATCAATGGTCAGGCCGTTGTATTCTTTCACTTCAATTCTCGGTTCGTTTCTGTACAGCCGGGCTATTCTCCCGACCCGTTCGTCGACCGAAAGCAGATGGTCTTTCTGTCCGTTGATACCCACGCCGATGACAATACGGTCGAACAATGGCAGCACACGGCGCACGATCGATTCATGTCCGATGGTGAAAGGGTCGAAGCTGCCCACGAATATTCCTGTTCTCATCCTTGATTTATGTTTTGTGCAAAAATACTTCATTCTGCCAATATGGCCAAATTAAGGATAAGCGAAATCGTCGGGTCGGGGGCTTCCGACTGTCTGCGCTTCAGGGTGCGCACAAGAATATAGGCTCCCAGTTGAGTCCGATAACAATGACATGCGCCCCCATATGCGCTCCGGCGGCCATTTCGGCCATCATCATCATGAAAGTGAAGACAACAACGAATACCGTGCGTATCTCCCTGCTTGATATATCGTTGTTCATACGTGTTATCCTGTCTGGCTTGTGCCGGCTTACCCGGCCAGTATGCCCAATCGAATAAAGGCGTTGAGGATTCCGTCCTCGTCTACAGCGTCGGTAACACAGTCGGCAGCGGCCTTGACGGTATCGTTGGCGTTACCCATTGCTACGCCTGTGCCGGCTGCGTGAAGCATGGACAGGTCGTTGCCGCCGTCTCCGAATGCTGCACACTCCGACAAGTCCAGCCCTTCATGCTGTGCCAGCAGCCGGAGCGCGCTGCCTTTGTCGGCTCCCCGTGCAGTGATGTCGGTAAATCGCGGATTCCATCGTGCGGATATACTGCCCGGCATTTGAGGCAGAATCTTGCGTTCGTCGGCTTCGGAGAAGAAGGGAGTGAGTTGCAGTATAGGTTCGTCTCCGAGTTGCCCGACGGTCAGCTGCGGGTCAATATTCGTTATGCCCATGCCGCGGACAAATATCTCGTCGAAAATCTCGTGATGATTGTATATGGCAATGCGGCGTTTTCCGCAGACCAATACAGTATAATCTCTCCGGCGCGCATCATCGAGCATGATGCCGACCTCGTTTTGGGGAATCGGACTGACGATGACGTCCTGATTGCCCACGAATGTATAGGCACCGTTGAAGGTGATATAGCCATCGACAAGATGCCGGATAGTATCAATACTGTTGATGATGGCCACCGGCCGCCCCGTAGCAATATAGATACGGATGCCCTGTTGCTTCGCCCGCGCGATAGCGTCGACGGAAGAAGTAGGAATCGTGTGCGTGGCAAACGAGACAAGTGTTCCGTCAATATCGAAGAAAACTGCCTTTATAGTCATGTCGTGTTGTTATGAGTGCGCAAAGGTACAAAAAGAATCCGGTTTGTTCTGCTGCGGATACTGCATTCTTTGACGGCCGTTTCCTTAGAATCCACCGGGAACACCCCGACAGGAAAAGAAAAACATCATTATGTTCTATCCGTTTTATCAGTATTTTCTAATCCATTTGCGCCGAGAAAACAGTTGTACCGTTCAATTGGTACGGTTGTACCATCTAATTGGTACGACTGTACCAATCTGTTGGTATGGTTGTACCAATCGATTGGTACAAAGATTATTCGGGCACAAAAAAGAGAAAAAGTATAGGCAAATCAAATAGGAAGTATAGATGATTCGGAAAGAATCCCCACTGCGAAATGAAAGCGTACACATAGAAAGCGGGAAGAATCATCATGCGTTCTTTCTAAGTGAGAGCCGTACGAATCTTGTATAAGTCAATAAAAAGGCTTACATTTGTTCCCGAAAGGTATCCGGCCATCATTCATCCGGCCATACGATACAGCACAATAAACAACATTCAAAACATTTTCTTATGGGAAAAAGATTGACCTTGCTCCTCGGACTGGGGGCGATGCTGACAGCAACTCCCGTCTTCGGACAGACCGCCACCGACCGGTCGCTCATCCGGCAACACGCCCTGCAACAGCGCACGCAGACGTATGGGACAACCCTGACCGACAGCCCGTCGGCAAAGACGGCAGAGAAGTCTGCCCGGGCATTCGCCGACAGAACGCAGAAGAGCATCCTCCGCAGCACGAGCCGTGCTCCCCAGCCCGTATACGAGGCCGGATGGAGCGTCGACTTCAACACGCCCGATCAGTGGGAACAGTTTACAACCATTGATGCCAACGGCGATAAGGATGCCGATGAGACGAAGAAGAACGGCATCTGGAGCCTGCTGCTCAACGACGGCAACGGAATGGCCATGTATTATTACAACAAAACGAACGCTGCCGACGACTGGCTCATCTCTCCGGGACTCCATCTCAAGGGTGGAAAGACCTACTTTGTCAACTTCAAACTGCGTTGCGTACAGGCTACCTACCCCGAGCGCATTGAAGTAAAGTACGGCAATGCGGCCACAGTGGCAGCCATGACGGGCGGGATTCTCGACCCGACAGAAGTGAGCAACACAGCTTTCCAAAACTATACACAGGTGCTGAAACCCACAACCGACGGCACTTACTACATCGGATTCCACGCCATCAGCGACGCATTCCGCATTGCTCTCTACGTCGACGACATTTCCGTGGTAGCAGCTCCGGAGGCGCAGTCGCCCGGAAAGGTAACCGACGTAACGGTAACTCCCGATGCTTCGGCTGCCCTCAAGGCGAGTGTGAGCTTCACCGCACCCAGTGTCGCCTACGACGGAGCAACACTGGCATCATTGGGTGGCATCCGTCTCATGCTGAACGGTACACAGGTGAAAGACATCAACGACATTCAGCCCGGAGAACAGCGCACGCTCACGGTTGACAACATCCCCCAGGAAGGCATCAACGCCTTTACGTTCCTTCCCTACAACGGGTATGGCGACGGCGAATCATATGTCGTCCCGGCCTATATCGGACTCGATTCGCCGTCGGCTCCGACCCATGTGCGTCTCTCCGACGACCCCGACAACATCATTCTCTCGTGGGATGCGGCACAACCGGTTCACCATGGGGCTTTCTTCCCGGAACGTGTAACTTATCATGTCCACACCGTCAGCTACAACAACTGGGGACAGGCACAACTGGGTGAGGAGATTGGAACTGCCTTCAACGGCAATACAGAACATGCCCTGGGCTACGGTGCCGACGAAGGAAACCCCCGCCAGCTCGAATTGGCGGTTACTGCCGAGAACGACAAAGGACTGAGCGACAAGGCGGGCATCTCCAACACACTCCTACTGGGCACACCCGACCGTACGCCCTACCATGAAAGCTTCGCCAATGGCAAAGAAGAGAAAGTCTTTATCCCCTTTGCCGAGGGACAGGGCGTAACCTTTCAGATGGCCGGTGCCGGACGGACAGTCGACGAATCAGCCGATGCGGATGGAGGAAGCCTTTACCTGCAAACCTTCATGAACGATTCCGTAGGGGTGAATACTTTCAAGATTTCGCTGGCAGGAACGCAACATCCCGTATGGGCATTCAAGCAGAAGAACTCCACAGCTACGGGAACGCTCTATGTTTACGCCACAGTTCCGGACAAAGGAGTAGTATACCTCAACGAAGAACAGCTGACCGTAGGCGAAAACAAATGGCAGACGCGCAAGTACGACCTCTCACAGTTTGCCGGAGACCGCTATATTCAACTGGGACTCGCGCTTGTCGACAAGTCGGGCGAGAATAAAACGAAGGTGATCTTCATTGACAATATCCACGTGGGCGACTTGCCCGACAAGGATCTTGCCGTTGCCGTGTCGGCCGACAAGGAAGCAATGCGCACAGAAACGACCCATTTCCACGTGAAAGTAAGCAATGTGGGCGACAAGCAGGTCGACAGTTACCGACTCATCCTCACCGTCGACGGAAAGAAAGTGAGCGAACAACAGGTCGACGAACCATTACCTTCGCTCGACGTAAAGACTTTCGAACTGCCTTATACAGTCGACAAATTAGAACCCAAGGACCTGCTGTCCGTCTCCATAACCGTAGTGGCCAACGGCGATACCCATGCCGACAACAATTCAGCAAATACGAGTATTCTCGTCGGTGCGCCCGATTTGTCACCCGTTCAGAACCTTTCCTGGACAAAAACCGACGGTGGAGTAAGGCTTTCTTGGGATGAACCCTCACCGCTGATGGCACGGACGGACGATTTCGAAGACTATACGCCGTGGTCAATAACAGGAATTGGCAGCTGGACACTCGTCGATGGCGATGGCGCAACGACGGCGGGCGACTTCCTTTACGACTCCAAAGGCGCAGAAATTACCTACACTCACGAGGGCGATCCGTTCGCTTTCATCGTCTTTAACCCCCACGACTTCAGCGGACACGACTTGCCAGCCGGCGGAATGCACACCTTTGATGCCCATAGCGGCAACCAATCGTTGGCATCGGTGCACGGAACGCAGATGAATATCTACACCTTCGACCAGGAAACAGTCGACAATGACGACTGGCTCATCAGTCCTGAATTGCCGGGCAACGCCCAACACATCTCGTTCTACGCCAACAACGTCGTGGCAACCGACCAAATGACAGGGCAGAAGGTCGACTTGAAGCAGACGGTACAGATACTTTACTCGACCATTGATGCCGATACAACCCATTTCCAACTGGTAAAGACCGTCGAAATAACGGGCGGAATGTGGCAGAAAGTGGAGGCAGAGCTTCCTGAAGGAGCCAAGTTCTTCGCCATTCGCAACGTTACCGACTCAGCAACGGCATACATCCTGCTCGTCGACGACGTAACCTACCATATCGGCGGAGGCAGTGTGGAGAAATACAATATCTATCGCGATGGTGCGTTGCTCGCTTCTACGTCCGACCGCAACTACACCGACACTACCGCGCCAAGCGGCAACCACACCTATCAGGTAACAGCAGTTTATGCCGGCGGTGCCGAATCAGCTCCGAAGACCATTGAGATTACCGTTACGGGCATTGGTCATCTGTCGTCTGCAGCGGCTCGTTACGATGTCTATACCCTCGATGGCGTTTGCGTAAAACGCCGGTCTGAAACGCTCGAAGGCCTGAAGTCGGGTGTATATATCATCAATGGCAGGAAGACAACAATAGAGTAAGGAACCGTCTCCACAAGACTTTCTCCTTATCCATATCCATCAACCGGGCATACATTCCTCTCCTCAGAAGATGCTTGACAAAGCTATTGAAGCGCAAGGAGCGTATGCCCGGATTTTGTATGCGGCAGAATCCTAATCTGACGGCGGGACATCTTCCCTTTCGATTATTTGGTGTTTCAAAAATATATGCTACCTTTGCACGGCGTTTGCGCCTGTGGCGGAATTGGTAGACGCGCCAGACTTAGGATCTGGTAGTTTACGCTGTGCAGGTTCGAGTCCTGTCAGGCGCACAATATCGGGAAAGAGGATGTGTCAAAATAGGCACATCCTCTTTTTATTTGCTTCGATTTGCGGGATTTTTTGTCCGACGGCTCATCAGCACGTCTGCCCGCAGGACTCGTCGGCTTTCTTCCGCCGCGCCATCACCTGCTCCTTGTACCGTTTGATATTCGCGTTGAGATAGTTGATCAGCGGAACGAAATCCTTGTCGGTGCCCACCACCACGACGGCGTTGATCAGCCGGACGACGTTCAGATACGCCTCATCGGTAGCCGCACGAGCCTTGCGCATCGCGCCGCGCACTTGCTGAGAGCGGGCATCAGTGCGGATGAAAAGCAGCTCGTCGACCGCATCATTGGCCTTGCGCAACTCATCGACGTAAGGTTTCAGGCCGAGGAGCGTTACCTGCGGGGCAAACTTTGTGTCAAGGTCGTCGACGAGGTTCATGATGCGCGAAGTCTCCCGTTCCAGCTGCATGCCGGGGTTAATGTCGTACTCTTTCAAGTGCTGTTTCAATTCGGCAGCCGCTTTCGCCATATCCTCCACGGGCATGCGCAGATATCCCTTCACGACCGAGCGGTAGCCGCGCAGAATCGAGTCGCGCTCCTTGTCCTTGGCCGCGATTTGGGCGGTGTAGCGGTTTTTCCGTGAGAGCATGAGATACTTATCCTCCTCTTTCACGGCCGCCTTGAGCACCTCTACAGCCGCTTTCACGTCGGGAGTAGTGTTCGCCGCATCTGTTCCTTCCATCACCTCTCCCACATTTTTCATGTAGATGAAGTGCGCGTCGTTGGTCAGTTTGGACAGATAGATAATGCCAATCTGCGCCGGAAGGTTAGTTGATTTTTCCATAATGATATCATTTTAAGTCGTTCAGATTCATGGATGCAAATATACGGCTTTCCCGGGCATTTTCACATCTTAGGAAAGTTCTGCGTTAACATACCTTTTGTTTTTACTTCTTAGGAAAGTTCTGCGTTAACATACCTTTCGTTTTCATGTCTTAGGAAAGTTCTACGTTAACATACCTTTCGTTTTCATGTCTTAGGAAAGTTCTGCGTTAATATACCTTTTGTTTTCATGTATTGGAAAAGTTCTGCGTTAACATACTTTTT
>CAUVFB010000047.1:0-9961 GCA_963551095.1 uncultured Prevotella sp.
AGATATGAAGAACGAATAAACAAAGCGTTCAATTTTTTTGAATATTACTTATTAAATCTATTATGATTGAATTTGCGATGCAAAGATATGAATAATCCAATTCAGTTCATAGGGAAATGGACATTACTTTTTGTGCTTTCAACGGTTTATCCTTCTATGCGCTTTAATATCATATTCAGCAGGTTGTGTGTTTCTGACAATTTTGTACTTTTGCGTCGTGAGAACTATAAATAAGGATATATTGACACTTGCTGTTCCCTCTGTCGTCAGCAATATAACCGTTCCTTTGTTGGGCTTGGCAGATAGTTGGACATATTGGTAACGAGAGTTATATCGGAGCTATTTCCATCGGGACTATGATCTTCAACATCATCTACTGGGTGCTGGGCTTTCTGCGAATGGGAACAAGCGGAATGACTTCTCAGGCTTACGGACGGAGAGATAATGCTGGTGTCGGGCGTATTCTGTTGCGTGCTCTTGCAATCGGAATGGGGATGGGAGTTGTCTTTCTCTTCTTTCAACGGTGGATAGAGTATGGTATGCTGATGCTGCTGCACACACCTCGAGAAGCAGGCGGACTGGTTTCGGCTTATTTCCGAATAGTTATCTGGGGCGCACCGGCTGTACTGGGACTCTACGGACTGACGGGTTGGTTTGTTGGCATGCAGAATACGAGGGTTCCCATGATGGTTGCCATTGTACAGAATGTGCTGAATATCGTGTGTTCATTGGTCTTTGTCTATGTCTTGAAGTGGAAGATAGAAGGTGTGGCGATGGGTACGCTGACGGCGCAGTGGGGTGGATTCCTGATGGCGATGGGCATTCTTGTTTTTTTGTCATCTCCCGGCAGATCCTTTGGACGACTTCGTCGGATAAAGGAAAAGCCTGCAGACTTTGTGCGTTCGACACTGTCTGATTTCCCGGCATGGAAGCGTTTCTTCATTGTCAACCGCGATATTTTCTTGCGAACGCTTTGTCTCGTGGCTGTCAACATGGCATTTACGGGGGCCGGAGGCAGACAGGGCGCGATGATGCTGGCGGTCAATACCTTGTTGATGACGATGTTTACACTGTTTTCTTACGTGATGGATGGATTTGCATACGCAGGAGAAGCATTAAGCGGAAAGTATTATGGAGCCGGCGACGGTGTAGGGCTGATGCGTGTTGTGCGTCAGCTTTTCTTGTTCGGATCTGGTATGGTGATGTTGTTTACGCTGGCTTACGTTGTTGGCGGTTCCGACTTTCTATGTTTGTTGACCGACGACAGCAACGTGATTCAGGCTGCCCGCCCTTTCCTGCTATGGGCATATCTGATTCCGATTGCCGGTGTGGCGGCCTTTATATTCGATGGTTTATTTATTGGAATAACAGAAACAAAGGGCATGCTGGTCTCTTCGGTTGTTGCGGCCGGCATATTCTTTATTGTATACAAGGGAGGATGGAGCATAGGTGGCAACCATGCGCTGTGGCTGGCATTCCTGTTGTTCCTCTCGGCGAGGGGGACAGCACAATATATTTGGGCAAGGCGGAGAATTTTTCCTGCCCTGAAGAAGAGACAGATTCTGTAGGATAGGAAGATGAACTGTGTGAAAGTAGTATGGCAATACCAAAAACTTGAAGCCTTTCCAGCCCTCATCTATAATCTTTTCGTTAACTTTGCAGTATGAAACGAATCTTCAACTGGAAGAACTTCCTGGTGCTGTTTATTGTCATCGGAGGCATATACTATCTCAGCGGCTCGTTATTGATTACGGGTGGAGTGCTTGTCGTCCTGCTCCTCATAGATGGGTTGTTGCGCGAGTATGATATAAAGAGGCGGGGAGAAAAGGAGTAGGAGGTCTTGCTGCTGGTTGTTGCCTGAAAGAACAAACGGCAGAGGTGCCCCAATCTTCCGTAATACAAAGAGAATGGAAAAGCTACTGGAACTATACCGACAATGGAAAGGCATCTGCCCAACCCATGTGGAGAAACTGGAGGGAGCCGGCAGCAATCGGGAATACTTCCGGCTGACCGACAGAGACGGCGGGACGGTCATCGGAGTCATCGGTACCAGCCGGGATGAGAACCATGCGTTTGTTTACCTTGCCAGGCATTTCGAGAAACGACAGCTGCCGGTTCCACACGTGCTGGCGGTTTCTTCCGACGAGATGCGATACCTGCAGTCCGACCTTGGCGGCACTTCGCTTTTCGAGGCTATCCGTGGTGGACGGGAGGCAGGTGGCAGATACAACCTGGCCGAGCAGAACCTGTTGCGCCGCACCATACGCGAACTGCCCAACATACAGCTCCGCGGAGCACGCGGACTGGACTTCTCAAACTGCTATCCGCAGCCTGAGTTCGACCAAGAGAGCGTGCTCTTCGACCTGAACTACTTCAAATACTGCTTTCTGAAAGCCACCGAGCTCGACTTCCATGAGCTGAAACTTGAGGCAAATTTCCGCATGTTTGCTCAGGATCTGACTTCCGAGAAGATGGACTCGTTCCTCTACCGCGATTTCCAAGCCCGCAATATCATGCTCGACAGCGGTGGCAATCCTTATTTCATCGACTTCCAAGGGGGTAGGCTGGGACCGTTCTACTACGACCTGGCCTCGTTTCTCTGGCAGGCAAGCGCGAAGTATTCCTTCAAGCTGCGCCGCGAATTGGTGTTTGAGTACTATCAGAGCCTGAAAGCCTATACAGAGGTTCCTTCCAAGCGGCATTTCGTGGGCAGGCTTTCGCTGTTTGTACTCTTCCGCACCTTGCAAGTTTTGGGCGCATACGGTTTCCGCGGCTACTTCGAACACAAGAAGCACTTTGTTGATTCCATCCCTCCGGCTATTCAAAACCTGCGCGATTTGCTGGCTCTGGGCGAGCGTGCGTTTCCCTATCCCTACATGATGGACATGCTGCGGCGACTCACCCGGTTGCCGCAGTTCGCCCGGATAGAGAAGCCGGCGGCCAACCGAACAGATGGTTATCGGACGACCGATAAAGATATCTACAAGGCTCATCCACAGGACGGGCCTGCAACGTTCTCCAAATACGACGGAAAGGGATCGCTGGTCGTGCGTGTCTTCAGCTTCTCTTTTCGGAAAGGAATCCCCGAAGATACGTCGGGCAACGGCGGTGGCTATGTTTTCGACTGTAGGAGCACACACAATCCCGGTCGCTACGAGCCCTACAAGACTATAACGGGACTGGATGAGCCGGTCATTCGCTTTTTGGAAGACGATGGAGAGATTCTTGATTTTCTCAAACCTGTCTTCCAGTTGGCCGACCACCACGTAGAACGTTATATGCAACGGGGCTTCACCGACCTGATGTTCAGCTTTGGCTGTACGGGAGGACAGCATCGTTCCGTCTACAGTGCGCAGCGTCTTGCCGAGCATATCCATGAGAAATACGGCATAGAAGTGCGTATCACGCATCGCGAACAGGGTATAGAACAAGTGCTGAAATAACGCTTTCTCAACCATAAAGGTCGTCTTTCCTTAAGCATCCCATGGCGTTCCTTTAGGCATCCTATGGCACATTCCTTTAAGTATTCCATGACATTTCCTTAAGGACTTTGCCATGCTGTTGCTGTTGTACAAGTAAGTTATCAGCAGACTGGGAATTTTTTATCCGCACAGTGATAATAAGTTATCAGCACAGTGATAATAAATTATCAGCAGTGTGATAAATATTTATCAGCGGTGTGATAAAAAGTTATCAGCACAGTGATAAAAAGTTATCAGCACAGTGATAAAAAGTTATCAGCACGCTGATAATTTCCAAGAACAAGAACATATACGATGCAAAGTGCTTCGCAATGAGGAATGGGAAGCAAGAAGAGGTACGGGTAAGGACGGCGGCGGCAGTCTGTCGGGCGTATCCGGGGCGGGGATGCCCGTTCTCTATCGCTTCTTCCACTATACCCGTTTCACAGGTTCTATGTGGAAGAAGTATGACGGGATGGTTGTATGTAAGAAATGAAGTATCCCTTGTGGTATATTGGGTTCAGGAGGCCCTCAAGGAACAATGACTTTAGGGAATAAGAAAGCTCAGGCGCGAGAAAGTCGGAGATTTGTGCATAGGGAAAAGTTCTTTCTGACACAACTCAAGGAAAGCCTTTTGTCAGTCCTAAATGCCTGAAGCAGAAGCGCACGTATCAATTCAAAAATCCGGCTGTTTTCTCCTACTTGGAGAAAGCAGCCTACGCTACGACGCATAAATGTCTATGATTCTTTGATGGTAAATGCTGTGAAATCGGTCAGTCGGAGAAGCTCTTCATAAGTAGTGTTGGGATAGCTTTTCATATAGGATTCGACAGCATTGACGTATCGATTATCAAATACTTTATTGCCCATTGTCTGATTGACAACCCACTGAATCTTACCCATATACAAGTCACGGTCTTTCTGCGGGCCTTTCTCGAACTTTAACATAGGGTACATACTCATCAGATAGAACGTCAGACAGTCAGAGACGATATTCTTTCTCGACATTTGCCGACGTTGCTGGATCGGGTAAAACCGCTTGTACAATGGGTAATTCTCGCCCAAATACTTGTCCAAAGATATGCCGATGGTACCGTTTCCCACTACAATGCTTTGGTCAAGAGCCGATATTTGGGCATAAACTCTGGGCACTTCCATATCCGGCAATGTACGCCGCAGTTTCACAAACGCCTTGTTCAGCTGACGATTCAGGTCGTCCATATGGGCATACTCGGCCTCGACGGCAGTTATCAGCGACTGTAACGTGGTATCTTGATAGAATCTTAGAAACTTTGTATTGATGTCCGGGTCGGTTGCATTCCCTATCTTGACGACATCTTCCAGCAATGTTCGTGTCTCAATAGGAAATTCTGTGTTCATCTGCTGGAGTGCAGAGAAATCGCCGGTGGTCAGGTATCGGTACTCCAAGCGATCATATCGCTCAATGGCCATCAAGGAAGAGTTGTTCGTCTCATCCTCAGAAGACAGCTTAAACTGACAACTCAACAAGGTCAGCAGCAATAAAAGCAATATGTAACTTAGTTTATTCACTTAGCTTTTCCAACGTTATGACTGCACGACACAAAAGTACTAAAAAATACTTCAATGCACAAGCATTTGGCTAAAAAAGTTAAAATAGAGCCTAAAAGCATCACTGTTGCGTCAACGAAAGCAAAAAACGACTACGGCAACTGGTCGTATTTCCTGTGTCCTTTCACGTAGTACGACCACAGAATGGAGTAGTTGGTTCTGCCATCCCGTGTTGTACGTTCTCCCGATCTTAGTTCCTTGGCTATTTCTTCACGACTTCTGAACTCATATCGCCACTTCCTGAAGGCGCGGCGGGCTTTCAGTACTGCTTTGAAATCGGCTATATTATGTTTCAATACGAGCATCTGAAAAGCTGCCAGATAGTCGAGCAGACAGCGAACACGCATGACATGGCTTAGTTCTGCGGCCGGAAGATTCTTCCAAAGCATCGTCAAATTGTTGCGAAAGTTAAGGAATGTCTTCATCGAATTGGACTTTGGAAGGGTTGCTCCTCCCACATGATAGACCTGACTATCAGGGAAACAATATATCTTTCTGCCCATTTTGTGCAGCCGCCAACAAAGATCCACCTCTTCGTTATGGGCAAAGAAACGACCGTCCAATCCACCTGCAGCCCAATAGTCGGTCGAACGAACAAGCAAGCAGGCACCCGTTGCCCATAGAATCTCCTTTCGTGTGTTGTATTGCCCCTCATCTTGTTCTACCGTCTCGAATATCCTGCCCCGGCAAAACGGGTAACCAAACCTGTCAAGGAAGCCCCCTGAAGCCCCGGCATACTCGAATGAATCCTCGTCAAAGACTGAAAGCAACTTCGGCTGACATGCAGCTATGTCAGGATGGGCATCCATTTCTTCTATCAAAGGTATGAGCCAATGGCGTACAACTTTTACGTCGCTGTTCAGAAGAAGATAGTATTCACTCTCCACTTGCCCTAATGCGCGGTTGTATCCCTCGGCGAAACCATAGTTTTTGTCAAGGGTTATAACTCTCAAATGGGGATAATTGGCGTGCAACCACTCTACGGAATCATCGGTAGAAGCATTGTCTGCGATAATAATCTCGGCATCATCGCGGGAATATTCCAGCACATTGGGCAAATACTCAGATAGCATTCGCCTGCCATTCCAGTTGAGAATAACGATTGCAACTTTCATATTAAAGTATCTCTGCCTTAAGAGCTGACTTGTCAAAATTAAAATTTCCCAACCGCACCTTAACAATCTGATTGTCCAACTCTTCACAAGCAAAAGTTGGAGACAGCTCCACGCGGATGTAATTCTTTGTGAATCCATGCATCGCTTTGCCGCGTGCGGCCTTCTCGAACAGTACTTCGGCATCCTGACCGATATGCTGCGAATAAAACTGATAGGTCTTTTCGTCGGACAACTCCAAAAGTTTGTGTGCGCGACGCTTCTTTTCCCGGTCCTCAACCACGTAAGGGATAGAAAGTGCCGACGTACCCGGACGTTCCGAATAGGGGAAGACATGGAGCTGGGTAATAGGCAGTCGTTCCAAAAAGTGGTAACATTCATCGAAGTATTCAGGCTTCTCGCCCCGACAACCTACCATCACATCCACCCCAATAAAAGCATCGGGCATCTTCTTTTTAATCAGTTCTATCTTGTGAGCAAATAGTGCAGAATCATACCGGCGGTGCATCAGTCGCAAGACTTCGTTGGATCCACTCTGCAGCGGTATATGGAAATGGGGCATAAAGGCACGCGAATGAGCACAATATTCAATCAGTTCGTCGCCTAAAAGGTCTGGTTCCAGCGAACTGATGCGGAAACGTTGTATGCCGTCAACCTTGTCCAACGCTTTTACCAAGTCGATAAAGCGTTCGTGAGTAGACACACCGAAGTCGCCGATATTGACTCCTGTCAGTACAATTTCTTTGCCTCCGTCTTGTGCAGCCTCCTCGGCCTGCTTCACAAGCGATGCTATATCAGGATTACGAGAGAATCCTCGTGCGTAGGGAATAGTACAATAAGTGCAGAAATAGTTACATCCGTCCTGCACCTTTAGGAAGTAGCGTGTACGATTACCGCGCGAACAACTCGGCTGGAAGGCTTTAATGTCTTTCGTTTTCACCGAGTGGAGGGTATTGATTCGGCGAGTTACTGCTCCATTCTCGGCTCCTGCTGTTCCCCATTGGCACCAGGCATCATTCAAATACTGTATGAGATGGGCTTTCTCGTTGCTTCCCAACACCAAGTTTACGCCATCGATCTTTGCCACGCGCTCCCCTTCCAACTGTGCATAGCAGCCTGTTACGATGATAAACGCACCGGGATTCTGTCGTATCATACGATGAATGGCTTGTCGGCACTTATGGTCGGCGACTTCTGTAACCGAGCATGTATTGATCAAGCATATATCTGCCGGCTCGTCTTTCCTTGCCTCTCGAATCCCCATATTATATAAGGTACGCGCGAAAGTACTTGTTTCGGAAAAGTTTAGCTTGCAGCCTAATGTATAAAACTTTGCCGTCTTACCTTGAAATGCTGATGTATCTATCATATATGTGTGCAAAGTTAATGCAAATAGGACACATGGCCAAATTTCATAGCTCCTTGTCCCTTTGCTCAAAGGAGCCTTCCCTACAGTTCCATACCGTCTTCTTTATTCTCTTGCCACACATTGTTTGTACTTCAAAAGGTACTTTTTCACGCCAAAACGAGCGTGGTTTTGCCCATTAAGACTATTTAACACGATAGATAAAGCTATAACTAACATAATATCAACACTTTATAAAAATGTTACAAAACCAACTAAAAAAAACATCTAAAAAGTCATTGTCGTATGAAAAAAACATCTACCTTTGCATCGTTTTAATAAACAAATGATTGTTTTACAGAACTTAAAAAGCAAAGAAAATGAAGAAATTAGTTTTAATGTTCGTAGCTATTGCAGCTATCTCTTTCGCATCTTGTGGTAACAAAGCAAACCAAAATGCAGGTGCAGACACCACTAAGATGGACACAACAGTTCAGAATGATAGCAACGCTAACGATTCTAACGCTGTTGCTAACGACTCTAACGCTGTTGCAAACGACTCCAACGCTGTTAAGTAATAACAGAACCGAACAGAAAAAGAAAGAAATTTGCCGTCAGATATCAAGTATCTGGCGGTTTTTTTGTTTATATATGACTCTTTGATAAGTGGGCGTTCGCTATCAATCTCACCTGTTCGTCCCGTGAAGTACTGACTTTATGGAACAGAAACAAGGTGTGTTCGCCTCCCAATGAGCTTTATTCATACAATAAACAAGCCTTGTTCGTTTCCCAATGAGCCTTATTCATACAATAAACAAGCCTTGTTCATTTCCCAATAAAGCCTATTCGCGACAACTCAAAGTATTTTTCTGCAAGTCTTGCTATAACCGTGAATTTCGTAATCTGACAGATCACAATGAGTTCTTAATGTCTATGTAGTTCTTAAATACCCACGAATGCCCTTCTGCCAATAGTTTTACCACCTCGGCACAGACGTAGAGTCCTATAAAAACCGAAAGAATAAACAGCAAACTAAAGCTGAAGAATACCCAAAGATTGCCGTCTTCGTATTCTTCCTGAAAGCGGGCAAGG
This sequence comes from uncultured Prevotella sp., assembly GCA_963551095.1. Classification (GTDB taxonomy): domain Bacteria; phylum Bacteroidota; class Bacteroidia; order Bacteroidales; family Bacteroidaceae; genus Prevotella. Next base: position 8,601 of record CAUVFB010000047.1, read on the forward strand.
CATGAAGTTCCCTTAGAAATGTATCCGGAAGTGCTTATTGTAGCCGCCTTCACAGCTTCACTAGCATGCAAAGACTTCTGAGTTATCTTCTGACGAAGCTCCTGTAACTTCTCGGCAGAGAGTGTTTTCAGTATCTTCGGCTTCACCGTTGGTAACTCTGCAGGCGTCCCTCCCTCAATAGGAGTAACGTTTACGAGAGGGATTACTGATCGCGCATGGGTACGGAATCCCTTGGAATCCTCAAATTCGCAACTTAATACAACACCACAATGGGGACAACGATACTTCTGTTTCCCATAGGTCTCTGTCTCAGCGATGAACGTCTGACCACAATTATTACATCTTACATTAAACCTCATTGCAGAGACAAAAGTATAAAAAAACTTTGATTACAATGCACGGAAAATGGAAAAGCTAAGCGAAGACAGCTAAAAACCTTCCAGAATATGGCTTTGTATGTAAGTTATTAAGTAACTTTGCAACCGTTAAAATTAAATTTATGGACTGGTTAACAAATCTATTTACAACCCAAGACAGTATAGCACACATCGTATTGCTGTATTCGCTCGTCATTGCCATAGGCATTTACATGGGGAAAATAAAAATCGGTGGTATTTCCCTGGGAGTAACTTTCGTGTTGTTTGTCGGTATTTTGGCCGGGCATATAGGCTCGACAGTGATACCAGGCTTTACCGCACCACTACCTGTGCTTAACTTTCTGCAGGATTTTGGGCTTATCTTGTTCGTCTTTATGATAGGCTTGCAAGTAGGACCAGGCTTCTTTGAGAGTTTCGGAAAGGGAGGATTGCAATTGAATCTGCTCTCCTGCGTCATCGTACTATTAAATATCATTGTAATGTTTGGCTGCTATTACGTATTCTTCGATACTGGCAACAAATCGAATCTCCCAATGATGGTAGGTACACTGTACGGTGCTGTAACCAACACTCCTGGACTTGGAGCGGCCAAAGAAGCCCTCAACGGTATCTTTACAAACGACAAGAGCTTCGACATAGCGTCGGGTTACGCCTGCGCGTATCCTTTGGGTGTTGTCGGAATCATTGGCGCAACGCTTGCTATCAAGTACATTTGCAAGGTCAGATTTGACGAAGAGAATGCAAAACTGACGGCTGTCGAATCGGAAAGCCCGCAGGCAAAGCCTCATGTTCTATACCTCAGAGTGTCTAATTCGTACATTGCCGGCAGGACGCTGAAGGAGATTTCAGAGTTCCTCAACCGTGACATTGTATGTACGCGAATTATGCACAACGGAGTAGTCTCGCTTCCACAGCGCGACACTGTGTTCGAACTCGGAGACGAAATCATCCTTGTCTGTACCGAAGCCGACGTACAGGCAGTGC
>CAUVFB010000048.1:0-9540 GCA_963551095.1 uncultured Prevotella sp.
TATGTCTACTGACAAGAAAGGACACTACACACATATCGTGTTATCTAAAGGTGAACAAACCAAAATAGAGTTATCTACTTTGGGACCAGGAACTTATGATGTTTACATCGGTGATAACAAGGACACTTTTTATGTAGCAACAGTACCTGTCAATACACAAACTAATCACAGACAGCAGACAACTCTTTTCTCATAAACTCTACAAAAGAGAGCCTAAACTTTGTGCGACACGTTAACAAGGATGTGATAGGAGATGTAGAAGAATGTGGTTATTACCACAATAAGTTAATCATTGCATCATTCACTCAAAGGCCATCTTTCAAGTTTTGGGTAAATGCTGATGCTAAAACCATTGGGTCTGTCGTTTCAGAAGAATTTACAAAAGAGTTTAAGCAGAAAGTAGTTATTGATGAAGAAACTTTGAGTTTATTCTTAAAGGGACTGCGAATTTGAATATGATGCTACACGGCAAATTATTCTTCCTAAAGGAGACAAAAATATGGAAGATGCGATTATTGGTAAATATATAGTGGGAATAAGGAATATAAATTCCAATTCAGAAAAAGAAATATTTACACAGAAATTTGTTAGGAATATTAATTCCTCACCAATACCTCAATTTACCAAGGCTAAACTTCGTTCTGGAATTAGTGTGGCTTTGGGAAGTTCTGTTCTATGGAACAAGAGCTACTTTTTGAATAATTATATCATACTATAAAATTATAGCTTATGAAACGAATACTTATTTTAGTCTTTGCAGTTGCGTTCGCTGTGGCATCCTATTGTCAGGAGGGAAGCAAGTTGTTCACCCACTATCAGAAGAAAAAGGGGATAGAGGTATTTCAGGTTACAGAGAAAGACCTTTCTTTTCTCAATGATGCGGAGTTTCAAAAACTGACGGAAGATGCTCTTAAAGTTCCTTTCCTAAACACCTTTATCTCTTTCTTTAAGGACATAAAGTCTATCAAGCTACTAGACTTTCCAAAAGAGAACCGTTCTCTTTTCAAGAAGTTTTCGAGAGACTTACAAACTTTGGTAAAAGCTGGATATCAGACCATTGACCAGGAAAATAACGAATATGTTATTCTTGCGAAGTCAACAGAGGAGAAACCGGAGGAGGTCGTCATTTACAGTTTAGGTACAGAGAGCAACAAGGCTTTCTATGCAGTCTTTGAATTCAATCAGTGTAGGCAAAATGAATTAAGAGACACACAGGAATAATGGTCATAAGTAGCTGACTCCACATATTAGGCTCGGCAATTTTGTATAAGGGATGGACGAAGATGTCCGTCCCTTATAATTGTAGATGGCCACTATAATTGTGGAAACCCATAGGAAGAAAGCAAAGAACGGGGAATGACAAGGTTTATTCGCTGGAAATATCTAAATTTGCATACTCAATCGAAACATACAATTCAAAATGAAGAAAATAAAGGTCAGTAAAAACGTTATCTACCGGGAGATTGTCGACTACATTATGATCACTCTCGGCATGTTCTCGTATGCCGTCGGATGGACGGTCTTCCTGCTTCCCAACAACATCGGAAACGGCGGCGTAGCGGGTTTGTCGTCCATCATCTATTGGGGATTGCACATTCCCGTTACCGTTACCTATTTCGTGATGAATGCTGTTCTGCTGTCGGTAGCTCTGAAGATACTCGGACTGCGGTTCTGCGTCAAGACTATCTACGGGGTTCTGATGATGACGCTTGCCACAGGATTGCTCCGCAGCTACTTTCCTCATCCCACACTGCTGCACGACGACCCTTTCGTAACAGCTATTATCGGTGCCCTCTTCTGCGGTCTCGGGCTGGGATTCGGACTCTCCCACAACGGCAGTTCAGGTGGTTCAGACATCGTGGCAGCCATAGTCAATAAGTACCATGACATATCTTTCGGGCGTGTCATCCTCTTGGTCGATATGACCATTGTAACGCTGAGCTATTTGGTGTTGCACAGCTGGGAGCAAGTCATCTACGGCTACGTCAGTCTCGTAGTAACCTCGTTCGTCCTGGATCAGGTCATCAACTCCGGCCGACGCTCGGTTCAGTTCCTTATCATATCCGAGAAGTACGAGGAGATAAGTGACTATGTCCTCAACGCCACTCCTCCCCGCAGCTGCACCATCGTCGATGCCAAGGGCGGCTATTCCGGAACACCGGTCAAGGTGCTCATTCTTGTTGTCCGTCAGCGTGAGGCAAGTCAGGTGTACCACCTTATCGACGATATCGACCCCCATGCTTTCGTTACACAAAGCCAGGTAATGGGCGTTTATGGGAAAGGATTCGATAAGTTCAAGATAAAGCACAAGACAGACAGAGAGAAACTGGCTTCCAACCATCTGCCAGCCTGACTCCATCGGCAGATACCAACGCCACATGGGGCAGGACTCGCATCGTATATACATAGGGAACCATCGTGTATGCTACTCCGTGTCTAGCGCATATATTATCGGATAAGTTTATCAGCCTATACGGGAACACTCAAAAAGGTATACACGCTGAAATAAATTTCTATACACTTGGAAATAAATTTGTATACGGTTGGAAATAAACGGTTATTGTAGACCTTGTAGCTTTTCCTGATTTGACTAGACACTTTTTTGCTATATTAGCTGAATCCATAGACACTCTTTTTGTAAGTCTACTGGATAGATAGACATAAGTGGAGAATCCATGCTGGAAAGCCAGACACTTGGTCTTTATGGGATACGCCGAACTTGTCGTTTTGCTTGTCTAATAAAACCGGATGTCCCTTGATGAGGCATTCAGTTTTATGCTTAATAGGCATGCGCCTTCAATGGCGGTTTGTTGTATGGCTTGGCAAAGATAGTGGATGGGGTTGATTCTTCCCGGTTTTTGGAAAATAAACTTTGTTCTTCCACATTCTTTTCTGTGTGCCTTGTTCGAAGTGGACAACCTGGGGAACCTTGTAGCCAATGCTCATGTGGGGTCAGTGATAGTTGTAGAAGTGAATGTATCGTTCTATGACCTTGTGGGCATGCTCAAAGGTGTCGAAGCTGATTCGATAGACGCATTCTACCTTTATCTTTCCTTTTATACGATTCTTCCATTTGTGATAACGGTGATTGGAGTTTGTTGTATGACGAGCTTTGGGCTTGGGGAGCGTTAACCCCTTGCGCCATAAGCTGTCGCGACCCGGGACGAAATCGCGACCATACATGGCTATGAGCATCAGCCACAGCTTGTAACCGCCGATTCCGGAGGCTTCTGTACGGATCTCTTTGACGGATTCTATGACTTTACGCTCGTGTTCCATCTCCTGTACTATGTCGGCTCTCGACTGGTAGAAAACCTGACGACAATGACCAAACAGTCTACAAACGATTGAGACTTTATGTGCTCGTTCGTTGACCAGTTCTAACGCTGCTTGGCCCCAAATTTTTTCTGATGGCAATGTCGAAGTATTCTTCTGCCTTATCAATCATTATGTCACGGGCTAAAGTCTCTAGTTTGGAGTACTCCAGGGCTTTCTCCAAATCATTGATGCGCTTCTTCAGCTGCACATTCTCTTCCTTGTAGCTCTCTTTGCTTCGGTTCGCCATGTCCTCGTCTGAATTTGGTGATAAACACAAAGATAGCATTTCTTTGCTGTTTTCATACGCCTTTTACCAATGATTTAGCAACGAAAGACCACTTATACCATGTGCTTTACAAAACTTGTTCTTGGACTGACCTGAATCATAGTAGGAACGAAGCAGAGATAGCTTCTCTTCTTCGCTGTAATGTTTGAAACTTTTACTCATAATAAATACACATTTTTTATTGATACTAAATGTGTCTATCTATATCACAGTACAAGTCATATAAGCTAACAGAAATACCGGGAAAGGATTGAAGCGGCTAAGACAAGAATCAAAGTTTTTGCAGAAAGGCGACCTTGTATTATATCGTCTCTCTCGCTCGGTCGTAGAATTGGTTGAGTATTGAAAGTATGTCGTTGGGGAGATAGCCGATGGCTTTATCTATCATCCAGTTCGGAACATCATAATAGGCTTCGGCCACCGAGCCGGCGATGCACGCTTTCGTGTCGGTATCACCATCACAGAGCACGGCCCGGCGGATGGTGTCCTCGAAGTCGTTGGCGTTCATGAAGCAACGCAGAGCCATCGGCACCGTTTCCTGGCAGGTTCCGTCGAAATGGTTCTCGGCTCCAATACGCAGGATGTCGCGCATGGGCGGCAGTTCGTAGCCAAAGAACTTCTTCACCTTTTTCTCCGTCTCGCTCTTGGTGAATCGCATCTGCCGCAGCCATAGGATGGTCTCGGCTATGCACTGCGCACCCTTGATTCCCTCGGGATGATCGTGGCTGACCTCTGCACTCCTCTTTGCCTCACGCAGTACGTCCTGCCAGTCGTCGAAGAGCCATCCTATCGGGCTGACGCGCATGGCTGATCCGTTGCCGAACGAATTCATCGGGTGTGGCTCGGCAGCGTTTATCCACTTGTAGAAGCGGCTGCCGTAGCCACCCATCGGATCGGGATAGCGGCGACACCAATCAAGTAGCGATTCCTGATATCCGCGCCCGTTCATCACTGCGTCGGCAATGGCAATGGTGCAGATGGTGTCGTCAGTGTAGGAACACTCGGGGGTGAAGAGCTTGAAATCTCTTTGCGGAGCGGCTCCGAACTCAAATCGGGAGCCTGCGATATCTCCTATAATCGCGCCAATCATAATAAAGGGAGTCTTGTTTTTTGTTCTTCCTTTTGCAAGAGAGCGGAAGCTGCTCTCGCTTTGTACTCCGACCGGGAATCGAACCCGGATCAAAGGTTTAGGAAACCTCCGTTCTATCCATTGAACTATCAGAGCTGCTGTTGACGGAACGCCGGCAGAATTATGCCCCTGTCGCTGTTCCCAATTGCAAAGGTAGATAAAATATTTCGATTGCTTCCGCATTTCCCTGTTTTTTTGGCTTGAAAATGATGCTCACTGATTGTAGTTTCTCATTGCTTCTCTTCTACGACTGATAGGATTTGATTTTCAGTGGTGGAGTTGTGCCGAATTCAGGGTTTTTCTGTAACTTTGCGGACGGACTTATTGGTCGACTGGGTATCTTTGGGCTGAAAACTTGCAGAACGTTAGCTGAGACTTTGTTGTCTGTAGACTAAAAGCTTGTTGGCCGGTTAGGCGGATAGGTTACGGGAAAAGCGTTAGGAAAAGGAATATTATACATTAAGAACTTAAAAATGACCGCACAAAATCTGTCTCCAATTAGGAGAACTGTCTTAGGGGTACAGTTCCTCTTTGTAGCTTTCGGCGCAACAGTTCTAGTTCCGCTGCTAGTGGGGCTTGATCCGGCTACAGCTCTTTTCACAGCCGGCCTGGGCACGTTTATCTTTCATTTTGTAACGAAAGGGAAAGTGCCTATTTTTCTTGGGTCTTCGTTCGCTTTCATTGCGCCGATTCAGGCAGCATCGGCGAAATGGGGTATGCCGGGTACGCTGGCAGCCATAACGGGGGTGGCATTGGTTTACTTCACCATGTCGGCCCTCATACGCTGGCAGGGACGTCGGTTGCTGGGTCGGCTTTTCCCGCCTGTGGTAATTGGACCAGTTATCATACTGATTGGATTGTCTCTTTCCTCTTCAGCTGTGGACATGGCTAAGACAAATTGGCCGCTGGCTGCAGTCTCGTTGACAGTGGCTGTGCTCATACTTTCGCTTGGGAGGGGACTGGTGAAGTTGGTTCCCATAGTGTGTGGAATTGTGGCCGGGTTTGTGGCTGCGGTGTATATGGGCGAAGTCAGTTTCGACAAGGTTTCGGCTGCACCTTGGTTCGCACTTCCACCAGCTTTGGCTCACTTCCATTTCCCGGAGTTTGCCTGGGAACCTTTCTTTTATATGATTCCTGTTGCGATTGCGCCGGTCATAGAACATATTGGCGACGTGTACGTTGTAAGTTCCGTAGCGGGAAAAGATTTTGTCCGTGATCCGGGTTTGCACCGTACCATGCTGGGAGACGGGTTGGCCTGCTTGGCGGCGAGTTTTTTAGGTGGTCCGCCGGTAACAACCTATAGCGAAGTTACAGGAGCTATGAGTATTACGAAAGTTACTCAGCCGCAAGTTATCCGCATTTCGGCACTGACTGCGGTTGCATTCTCAGTCGTCGGAAAGCTGAGCGCACTTCTGCAGAGCATTCCTTCTGCAGTGCTTGGGGGGATTATGCTGTTGCTTTTCGGAACAATTGCCTCGGTGGGTGTGCAGAATCTGATTCAAAATAAAATAGATCTGAACCAAACCCGGAATACCATCATCGTGTCAATTACGCTGACAGTGGGCATTGGAGGTGCGGTGCTGAGCTGGGGCAGCTTTGCTATCAGCGGAATCGGGCTGGCTGCGGTCGTAGGTGTACTTCTCAACCTCGTGCTACCGAAAGACCGTTAAACAGATTCGGAGCATGAGGTGGAGGCTGTCTTGTTGTCTTATCCGGTGTGTCATTATGGCACACCGTTTTTGTTAGGCATAGGTTTTGGGGAACCTGTCCTTGAAATAAGGTCGCTCCGAAGTCGGCCATGAGTGGAGATAGAGGTTCGACAGAGAAAGGAGAACAAACGATATGACGTTAGACAAGTTTACAATAAAAGCACAGGAAGCTGTTCAGAGTGCCATCGAATCAGCGCGGCGTAACGGACAGCAGACCATAGAGCCGTTGCACCTTCTGTTTGGCGTAATGGACAAAGGCCGGGACGTAATTGGATATGTCTTTAGAAAAATCGGTGTGAACGGGCAGGGAATTGAGCGCGCTATTGAAAGCGAGATGAAACATCTGCCGAAAGTTTCGGGTGGAGAACCTTACTTTGAACCCGACGCACAGCGAGTTTTGCAGCTGACATTGGAGATTTCGCAGAAGATGGCTGACGAATTCGTCAGCATTGAGCCGCTACTGCTGGCTCTGCTCAGAGTGAAATCGACCGCCAGCCGTATTCTGAAAGATGCCGGTTGCACCGAAAGCGAAATGAAAGCAGCCATCAACGAACTCCGTCAGGGGCAGCACGTGCAGACACAGAGCGGGGACGAAAACTATCAGTCGCTCGCTAAGTTTGCCCGTAACCTCATCGAAGACGCACGGGCAGGAAAGCTTGACCCGGTCATTGGGCGCGACGACGAGATACGGCGCGTGCTGCAGATTCTTTCCCGGCGGACGAAGAACAATCCTATTCTCATTGGCGAGCCAGGCACGGGAAAAACAGCTATCGTCGAAGGATTGGCCGAACGGATCGTGCGCGGAGATGTGCCCGAGAATCTCAAAGACAAGCAACTCTACTCACTCGATATGGGCGCACTGCTGGCCGGTGCGAAGTACAAAGGAGAGTTTGAAGAGCGGCTCAAGAGCGTCATCAGAGAGGTTACGAAAGCTGAGGGAAACATTATTCTCTTTATTGACGAAATCCATACGCTCGTTGGAGCCGGCAGCGGCGAAGGCGCAATGGATGCCGCGAACATTCTGAAGCCGGCTTTGGCTCGTGGCGAACTGCGCGCTATCGGAGCCACAACGCTCAACGAATACCAGAAATATTTCGAGAAAGACAAAGCACTCGAACGCCGCTTCCAAACCGTAATGGTAGAGGAACCGGACGAACTGGATGCCATCTCCATCCTGCGCGGATTGAAAGAACGCTACGAAAACCACCACAAAGTTCGCATTCAGGACGATGCTTGTATAGCCGCCGTTAAACTCTCTGAACGCTACATCTCAGACCGTTTCCTCCCCGATAAGGCCATTGACCTCATGGACGAGGCCGCAGCCAAACTGCGTATGGAGCGGGATTCGGTTCCGGAGGAGCTGGACGAAACGGCTCGCCGACTGAAACAACTGGAAATAGAGCGGGAAGCCATCAAGCGGGAGAACGACACGGCAAAGATAGAGCAACTCGACAGAGAAATAGCTGATCTGCGAGAACAAGAATATAGTTTTCGCGCTAAGTGGGAAGGCGAGCGCAATTTGGTGAACAAGATACAGCAAGATAAACAGCAGATGGAGCAGCTCAGGTATGAGGCCGAGCGTGCCGAGCGCGAAGGCAATTACGAGCGTGTTGCCGAAATACGCTACTCGCAGCTGAAACAATTGGAAGACGATATCAAAAACATCCGGCAACAGCTGCAGACCACGCAAGGTGGTCAGGCTATGGTGCGCGAGGAGGTTACGGCCGATGACATCGCCGAAGTTGTGAGTCGTTGGACGGGAATACCTGTAACGCGGATGATGCAGAGCGAAAAGGAGAAACTGCTCCATTTAGAGGACGAACTTCACCGGCGTGTCATCGGACAGGATGAGGCCATAACGGCAGTTGCCGATGCCGTGCGTCGATCGCGTGCAGGGCTGCAAGACCCCAAGAAGCCCATCGCTTCATTCATCTTTCTAGGTACAACGGGAACGGGAAAGACGGAACTGGCAAAGACACTGGCCGACTTTCTCTTCAACGACGAAACAATGATGACCCGCATCGATATGAGCGAGTATCAGGAAAAGTTCAGTGTCAGTCGACTTATTGGTGCACCTCCGGGATATGTAGGCTACGACGAGGGCGGACAGCTGACCGAAGCCGTGCGCCGCAAACCGTACTCGGTTGTCCTCTTCGACGAGATTGAAAAGGCACACCCCGACGTGTTCAACATCCTCCTACAAGTTCTCGACGACGGCAGACTAACCGACAACAAAGGGCGGATGGTAAACTTCAAGAATACTATCATCATCATGACTTCCAACCTCGGCTCGCAGTACATCCGGCAGCAGTTTGAACACCTCACCGATGCCAATCGCGAAGAGATCATCGGAAAGGCGAAATCGGAAGTGATAGATATGCTGAAGAAGACCATATGTCCCGAGTTCCTCAACCGCATTGACGAGACAATCATGTTCCTGCCACTAACCCAAAAGCAGATAGGCAGTATCGTCAGCCTGCAGCTTGAGCGGGTAAAGGAAATGCTTGCTCCACAAGGTATTGACCTGCAATGGACCGATTCGGCCATTCATTATCTCGCCGAAGTGGGCTACGACCCCGAGTTTGGTGCACGCCCTGTCAAACGAGCCATCCAACACTATGTGCTGAACGACCTCAGTAAGTCGCTCCTTGCAGGTACGGTCAACCACGACAAACCCGTCATGATCGACAGTTCAGATGACGGGTTAGTATTTCACAACTGACGGATAAAAAAGTGAAACAACTAAGACAACCGCTATCACATTGAGTTCTTTTCTCTTTGACAGCGGTTGTGCTTTATAAATGATGTTGATTTTGCCATAGTGTCGCATTGTGCTTAAGGCATTAAAAAAGAGTCTTCCATCCTGTTTTGTGAAATTTACTCACGTGAGCAAGTCACCCGTCATTTGCTTTGACGGTTGTCCAAGTTGAGCATTTAACATACCTTTTGTATTTGCTCAAGTCGTGCCAGCCTCCCAGTTTCCGCTTGGCATTGGGGATATTTGAAGTCGTCGTTGTCCGTTGTCTAGCATCAATGGTTTTCATCGGTAATGTCTGAAAAAGTGTGTAAGATTCTCCTCGTCCTTTCCCTCAAGCTTG
>CAUVFB010000049.1:0-9499 GCA_963551095.1 uncultured Prevotella sp.
AGGAGCTCCCATGTCTGCCGCTCAAAACCCACGAGGGTTTCGCTGGAAACCCTATACCCTTTTGCCGAAAACCCACGACCCTTTTGTCTGAGAGGTCGTTACTGGACGGCAGTCGGTCGGGCGTATCCGGGGGTGGGAATGCCCGTCCATCATCGTATCTTCCGCTATATCCATATCAGACTTTATGCCGAAGAAGTATCGTCGGATGGTATGTATAAGAATGGAAGTGCCCCTTGGTGTGTATTGAGATCAGAAAGTCTCAAGGCACAATGACTAAAGCTCCGGCGTGAGAAAGTCGGGGCTTTGTGCAAAAGAGAGAGAGGATATATCTATTTTAACACATCCTCTTCGTCGTTCCTAAATATGGTGAAAGTTTCCGCTTGTGGTTGAAGGTATACTTGATTCGTTGTGATTCAGGGACATCCCTGCATAGGATGAATTGGGAGAAAGCTTTTTATGGGATGTTCTACCTGACGGGGCATTGCAGATGGCGCATGTTGTGTCCACCCCATTCGCCATCACCCACGTAGATGAAGCCCAGGCGATGGTAGAGTCGCTCGGCACGTGGGTTGCCGGTGTCTACGAGTAATCCTGTGGGAAGTCCCATCCGTTGTCCACTTTTTACAGTCTCAGTGAGAAGGCGTGTGGCGATGCCTTGTCGACGGAATGCACCGTCAACGCAGAGAGAGTCGATATACAGTTCGCCAGTCCCGGTCTCGTCGGTCATCGCCGAGAAGTCGTGCCCAAAGGCTGCTAGAGCCTCTTCGACAAAAGCCCGGCGTAGCCTGTGCAGCAACGCCCCATCATAGCTGACACACACACCCGCCACCTCGCCCGATGCGGCGACAGCCACAAGTGTGTTGCGATAGGAATACTGTGAGTCGCCACGTTCGACCAGCCGTGTCATCAATTTGTAGAAATCGTCCAACGTATGCTGCGATCCTGCAAACCACTGGCAGCAATCGTAGTTCATTGCCTCCATAATAAGTCGCGCAATCGCCGCCGCCTGCTCCCGTCTTGCTCTTTCAATCGTAATCATGCCGCAAAGGTAGAGCTTAAAATCGTAACCACCGCAAATTTCCGTGCATCCAGCTTGTCCGTCTCCCGGAAAAGGCGTAATTTTACGGCCGGTTCAGAGGCGTCCGCTGCGGTTTCCGCACAGAATCGGCCGACAACCATTTATATTCACCTTAACATTTTACAAAATGAAAGCAGTACATTCTGAAAAAGCCCCCAAAGCAGTGGGTCCTTACAGTCAGGCTATTGAGGCCAACGGTTTCGTATTCGCATCCGGGCAGCTCCCCATCGACCCGGCGACTAACGAGTTTGCAACGGGCGGCATTCGGGAACAGACCCGCCAGTCTATCACCAACGCACAGAACGTCCTCCTCGCCGCAGGCACCAACCTCGCCCACGTGGTCAAGACGACCGTCTTCCTCTCCGATATGGCCAACTTCGGAGCCATGAACGAGGTCTACGCCGAGTTCTTCAATGAGCCATTTCCCGCCCGTTCCGCTTTCGCCGTTAAGACGCTCCCCAAAGGTGCGCTCGTCGAGATGGAATGCATCGCGGTGAAGTAACAACAGAAGAGGATGTTTACGGAGTCAAAATACCTCAATCCGTACAACCGACTTCGGTTTCAAGAAGCTGTTCGGTACGCCGCTCAACAAGGACCTGCTGATCAGCTTCCTGAACGCTATCCTCAACGGCGAGCAACTCGGGACAGGACTGAAGGACAGGCGTGCCATCTTCGACATGTTCTGCGAGAGAATGAGAAAGAAGAGAAGTTTATTGTCGAAATGTAGAAAGCAGAACGGAAGAACTTCAAGAATCACAGCATCTTCTTATACATCGTTCCCCATTCAAGAACAAGGCAAGCCCTGTTTTAATACCCTTCTGTTTTGCCTTCGTAATGATATTTATTTATTATCTTTGCAGATATCGGATGAATACATGGGATAACCGTAGATAAAATATTAAACAGTTTTACAATATGACACAAGCTGAAAAGAGCAGGATAGAAGAGGAAATCATAGAGATCCTGAAGACGGTTTACGACCCGGAGATACCCGTGAACATCTACGACCTCGGGATGATTTACAAGATTGATGTGCAGGATGACGGATGCCTGGACATGGATATGACTTTCACCGCACCTTCATGCCCCGCTGCGGATTTCATTTTGGAAGATGTACGCTCCAAGGTGGAAAGCGTTCAGGGTATCAAGACGGCCAATATCAATTTGGTCTTCGACCCAGCATGGGATCAGAGTATGATGTCGGAAGAAGCACGGGTAGAACTTGGGTTCGAATAGCTCCTCATTCAACATTCCTTCACTTAACATTCCTCACCCAACATCACTCACTCAACACTCGACAATGAAAAATGTATATTTCCTTTCCGATGCCCATCTCGGTTCGCTTGCCATCGAACACCGACGAACACAGGAACGCCGGTTGGTTCGTTTCCTTGACAGCATCAAGAATAAGGCTGCTGCCATATATCTTATGGGTGATATGTTCGATTTTTGGGACGAATACAAGTACGTTGTACCCAAAGGATTCACCCGCTTTCTCGGCAAAATTTCTGAGCTGACCGATATGGGCGTAGAAATTCATTTCTTCACGGGCAATCACGATATTTGGACGTATGGTTATTTAGAAGAGGAGTGTGGTGTCATTCTTCACCGAAAGCCCATTACGACAGAGATTTACGATAAGGTATTCTTTTTGGCCCATGGAGATGGCCTAGGCGACCCCGACCCACTGTTCAGCTTCCTCCGTAGAATGTTCCATAACCGTGGTTGTCAGCGTCTGCTCAACTTCTTCCATCCGTGGTGGGGAGTACAACTCGGGCTGAACTGGGCAAAGAAGAGTCGACTGAAGCGTGCTGCCGGTAAGGAAATTCCCTATATGGGCGAAGACAAGGAGTTCCTCGTCCGCTTCACAAGGGAATATATGAAGAATCATAACAACATCGACTACTATATTTATGGACATCGGCATATAGAACTGGACCTGTCGCTGTCAAAAAAAGCCCGTCTTTTTATCCTTGGCGACTGGATATGGCAGTTTACATACGTTGTTTTTGATGGCGAACATATTTTCCTGGAAGAGTATGTAGAGGGCGAAAGCCAGCCATAAAGTGTCAAAATGTGCATATCATTCGTTATTTCTACGGTTATTTGCGTGTGTAAACGAACAAAATGTATAAAGAATTTGGAGAATAAGGCTTTCCAGTGTACCTTTGCGCCAAAATTAGTTTAAGGTAACTAAGATTGTATACGGTGGTAGATTCCTAATTGACAAATGAATAAGCGAATGATCAATTCGTAATTTGAGATGAAACTCAGGTTTGTAGATTAAGTTTAGTCAAAAGAGAGGTGGTTGTCGGGATGACAACCACCTCTCGCCTTTTTATTCGTTCTTTGCTGTTATGTTTTTTCCTGTATTTCTTTATTGTATCAATCGACTTGTTCTTCTATTTCGATTCAGGCTCTTTGGGAAATCTACTTCAATTTTTCTTGAAGATTCTTCAGCATGTCTGTAGTCATGGAATCAAGGTCGTACTGCGGCTTCCAATCCCATTCGGCACGTGCACAGCTGTCATCAAGACTATCGGGCCAGCTGTCTGCAATACCTTGCTTGAGTGGATCGACATCGTACACCATCTCGAAATCGGGCTTATGCCGCTTGATAGCATGGAAGATTGCTTCTGGGTCGAAGCTCATAGCGGCAATGTTGAAGCCGTTACGGTGAATGAGTCGGGTTGGGTCGGCTTCCATCAGTGAGATGGCAGCATGCAGACCGTCGGGCATATACATCATATCCATCAGTGTACCTTTCTTGATCGGGCATACAAACTTCTCGCCACGAACGGCAGAGTAGTAGATGTCAACAGCATAGTCGGTGGTTCCGCCACCTGGAGGGGTAACGTAGGAAATCAATCCCGGGAAGCGCACCGAACGTGTGTCTACGCCGTACTTCTTGAAATAGTAGTCGCTAAGCAGTTCGGTCGTAACCTTTGACACACCATAGATGGTTCCCGGACGCTGAACCGTGTCTTGCGGAGTCCTCGTGTGCGGTGTGCTCAATCCGAAAGAACCGATGGAACTTGGGGTGAAGACTGCACACTTGTTTTCGCGTGCTACTTCAAGGATGTTCCAAAGTCCGTCAATGCCAATCTTCCAAGCCAGCCGTGGCTTGTTCTCCGCTACTACTGAGAGTAGTGCGGCGAGATTGTAGATGGTGTCGATGTTATGTTTCTTCACAACCTCGGTGATCATCTCTGGATTTGTAACGTCAGCTTCGGCAGAAGGTCCCGCTTCTTTCAGTTCTCCCGTGGGTTCTGCTCCCTTGATGTAGCCGGCTACAATGTGTTCGTTTCCGTAACGTTTTCTCAGTTCTCTGGTAAGCTCAGAGCCTATCTGCCCTGTAGAGCCAATGACCAAAACATTTTTCATAAATATTAATAAGTTTATATTTGACTGGGTGCAAAGGAAACATATTTTTATGGAATAGGTTCTTGAACGGTCTTAAATTTATTAAAATCTTTATTGCTAAGGCAAAAAACAATCTCGAAACCTCCCTATTCTCATTTTTTATGAGTTACTTTGCCCTCAATAAATATTAAAAATCTAATGTTATGTACGGTAAGATGAAAGAACATCTCGGCAACGCGCTTGCAGAGATAAAGGAAGCGGGACTCTACAAAGAAGAAAGAATCATAGAGAGTCCGCAGAGTGCAGCAATTGAAGTAAAGGGTAAGGAAGTGCTGAACTTCTGTGCCAACAACTATCTCGGGCTTTCCAATCATCCACGGCTGATTGAGGGTGCGAAGAAGATGATGGACAAGCGTGGATTCGGTATGTCGTCCGTGCGCTTCATTTGTGGTACTCAGGACAGCCACAAGGAGCTTGAAGCTGCTATCTCGGAGTATTTCCAGACGGAAGACACGATTCTGTATGCTGCCTGCTTTGATGCCAACGGTGGTGTCTTTGAGCCACTGTTCACTGATCAGGATGCCATTATCTCCGATTCGCTCAACCACGCATCTATTATTGATGGTGTGCGTCTCTGCAAGGCTAAGCGTTATCGTTACGCCAATGCCGATATGGCCGACCTCGAGCGTTGTCTGAAAGAGGCACAGGCACAGCGGTTCCGCATTATCTGTACGGATGGCGTGTTCTCCATGGACGGCAATGTGGCTCCTATCGACAAGATTTGCGACCTGGCAGAGAAGTACGATGCACTCGTGATGGTGGACGAATCGCATTCGGCAGGTGTTGTCGGTGCGACAGGGCATGGTGTCAGCGAACTTTGCAAGACTTACGGCCGGGTAGACATCTACACGGGAACGCTTGGCAAGGCATTCGGTGGTGCACTCGGCGGCTTTACTACAGGACGTAAGGAAATCATTGACATGCTCCGTCAGCGCAGCCGCCCTTACCTCTTCTCCAACTCGCTTGCTCCCTGCATTATCGGTGCCAGCCTGGAAGTGTTCAAGATGTTGAAGGAGAGCAATGCCCTCCACGACAAGCTCGTTGAGAACGTCAACTACTTCCGCGACAAGATGATGGCAGCCGGATTCGATATCAAGCCTACCCAGAGTGCCATCTGTGCGGTGATGCTTTACGATGCCAAGCTGTCGCAGGTATATGCTGCCAAGCTGCTCGAGGAGGGTATCTACGTAACGGGCTTCTACTATCCGGTTGTGCCGAAGGGCGAGGCACGCATCCGCGTTCAGCTCTCTGCAGGCCATAACCGCGAACAGCTCGACAAGTGTATTGCTGCTTTCGTCAAGATAGGCAAGGAACTCGGTGTGTTGAAGTAGGCACTGTCTACGAATAATAGGGGTGGCACTTTCGGAGATACAGAAGTGCCACTCTTGCGTCTATATAATATATAAGGTGAGAAGCATCAGATGGGGCATTGCTGCTGTCGGACTTGTTGCCCCGACAGGATATGGGAGGAGGAACCGCTGCGTGGCGAATCCATCCGAGGGGAGCTTCATCCGCGCACGAACATCTTGCGGTAGCGCGTTCCGATGTTGCAGAGCTTGCCTTCCTTTTCGAGTCGTGTGGCGAGCCGGTAGGCCATGGAACCGGAAATCCGGAGTTCGGCCCGGAGGTCGTTCACGATGATGCAGCTGCTGTCGGCGAACAACCGGTCGAGGGCGGCTGCAATGTTTTCTTCGGTCGGCATGTCATGCTGTTGGGCACGGTAGGTGGCATTCTCAAACTGGGTGTCTCCGAGCATCTTCATCAGTCCTTTTTCGGGTCGGAACTTCACCGTTCTCACCTGCGGGTTGCGCAGGCGCACTTTGTGGCTCTTCGGGTCTTCGTAGAGTTCGCCGCGGACGGCCAGGGAGAAGTATCCCAGTCCGGGCAGATAGACACGGTTGCCGAGTTTGAGCTGTTCGGCCACTTCGTACTTCAGTGCTTCGAGCGTTCCCACGAGGTCTGCGATGGTCATGGCGGTTGTCTTTTCGACCCGTGCTCCGATGCGTTCCAGTCCGACGGTTTCGTATTCGTCGACGACCACGCGCAGCTCCTTGTTGTTCGGCAGTTTCCCGCCAGTCTTCATCAGTTTGTAAGGTACAGTCATAGCTTACTTTTTTAGGTTTATCTATCATCGTCCTCCTTCTATAAGGTCGATAAGGCTGATGCCGTTCCGACGCTTGTCGTTATAGTTGGATTAAAGGATTATCACCATGGTGAAAAATATTTCTCACCATGGCGGAACTATATTATCACCGTGGTGAAAAATATTTTCCACCATGGTGATAATTTACTATTCCAAGTACAAAGGTAATCATTATCCTATAATCCTCCAAACGATTCTCCTATAATACTTACGACAGACCGGCAATGCCCCATGGCGGGAGGCAGCCGGGCAGGCAGGCTTTTCGTTTCAAATCCTTTGTCCTTTAGCTTAATTGCAGTAACTTTGCACGACACAAATCATCATCCAAACGATATGAAAGAAAAGAATTTCAAGCGCACCACGGTTACGGCGGCATTGCCCTATGCCAACGGCGGTGTGCATATAGGCCATCTCGCGGGTGTGTATGTTCCGGCCGACATCTATGTGCGTTATCTCCGACTGAAGAAGCACGAGGTAATCTTCGTCTGTGGCAGCGACGAGCATGGTGTGCCCATCACCCTCCGTGCCCGCAAGGAAGGCATTACGCCGCAGGACGTGTGCGACCGGTATCACCGGCTGATTAAAGATTCGTTCGAAGCGTTCGGCATTTCGTTCGATGTCTACAGCCGCACGACCAGTAAGATACACGAGAAGTTTGCCTCCGACTTCTTCCGCAAGCTCTACGACGACGGCAAGCTCGTTGAAAAGGAAAGCGAACAATATTACGACGAGGAAGCGCATCAATTTCTGGCCGACCGCTATATCATGGGCGAATGTCCTCACTGCGGCAATCCCAATGCCTACGGCGACCAGTGCGAGAAGTGTGGCAGCGACCTCAGTCCGATGGAACTCAAGAACCCGCACTCGACCATCTCCGGCTCGCAGCCCGTCGTGAAGAAGACCAAGAACTGGTATCTGCCGCTGGACAGCTATCAGCAATGGCTCAGGCAGTGGATTCTCGGAACGCATAAAGAGTGGCGGCCGAACGTCTACGGACAGTGCAAGAGCTGGCTGGATATGGACCTTCAGCCCCGTGCCATGACCCGCGACCTCGACTGGGGAATCCCCGTTCCGGTTGAAGGAGCCGACGGCAAGGTGCTCTACGTATGGTTCGACGCGCCTATCGGCTATATCTCAAACACCAAGGAGCTGTGCGACAGCAATCCCGAACGCTTCGGCAACTGGCAGCAGTGGTGGCAAGACCCGGAGACCCGCCTCGTCCACTTCATCGGTAAAGACAACATCGTCTTCCATTGCCTCATCTTCCCGACGATGCTCAAAGCCCACGGCGATTACATCCTGCCCGACAACGTGCCCGCCAATGAGTTCCTCAACCTCGAAGACAACAAAATCTCAACCAGCAAGAACTGGGCAGTATGGCTCCATGAATACCTACACGACTTCGAAGGCAAGCAGGACGTACTGCGCTATGTGCTGACCGCCAACGCGCCCGAAACCAAGGACAACAACTTCACCTGGAAAGACTTCCAGGAACGCAACAACTCTGAACTCGTAGCCATCTACGGTAATTTCGTCAACCGCGCACTGCAGCTGACGAAGAAGTATTGGAACAGCATCGTCCCCGCCTGTGGCGAGTTGCAGGATGTTGACCGACAGACCATCCTCGAGTTCCAGGATGTTAAGGAGAAACTCGAGACCTATCTCGACACGTTCAAGTTCCGTGAAGCACAGAAAGAGGCGATGAACCTCGCCCGCATCGGCAACAAATACATCACCGAATGCGAACCTTGGAAAGTGTGGAAGACCGACCCGAAACGCGTAGAAACCATCCTCAACATCTCGCTCCAGCTCGTTGCCAACCTCAGTATCGCCTTCGAACCCTTCCTGCCTTTCAGCAGTAAGAAGCTCCGCGAGCTGATCCATATGACAGAGTACGACTGGAGCGAACTCGGATCGACCCATCTTCTTCCCGCCGGTAAGCAACTTGCCGAACCGGAATTGCTCTTCGAAAAGATTGAAGACGAAGCTATCGAAGCACAGCTCCGCAAACTCGAAGCCACTAAGAGAGCCAACGAAGAAAACGCTTACAAAGCCGAACCGGTAAAGAAAGAGATACCTTTCGACGACTTCGGGAAGCTCGATATCCGTGTAGGACATATCATCCGATGCGAGAAAGTGAAGAAAAGCAAGAAACTTCTGCAGTTCACCATCGACGATGGGTCAGGCGTTGAGCGCACCATTCTCAGCGGTATAGCCGCTTATTACGAACCGGAACAACTCACCGGAAAGGATGTTCTCTTTGTAGCCAACTTCGCTCCCCGCAAGATGATGGGCATCGAGAGTCAAGGAATGATCCTCTCCGCAGTCAACTTCGACGGCTCCCTCACCGTTACAACAACCATGAGCAAGGTGAAGCCCGGCAGCCAGGTAGGATAATAAAACAGTCAGAAAATCGGGGAAGACGATGATAAAGAACATTAGCATCGTCTTCCCCGCATTTTATAACACCAAAAGCCAAGTGAAATTCAACAATGTCAAGACCAAGTGGCTCCACACCGTCATCAGACTGATTCAGTAAGGACGAAGACCACTTGCATATACTATTAACCCGAACCAAAGAATATAAATTAAAGAAATCTCAAGAAAAAAGATTTGGTCGGAAGCATAGCGTTACCTTTAACGCTTCCTAATAAAGTGTCAACACAATTACTCGAAACACTTTCATTTTCATCAATACTTCCCTAAATATTAAACTTGATGCAAATCAACAAATGCTTAATTGTTGCAAAAAAGACATGGAAAACTTGCTTATATGGACCATCGTGTATATCTTTGCAATGTGTTTTTCATAGTATTAGATTTAAGGTTAACAAAGGTTGGACTACAGCGGTAGT
>CAUVFB010000050.1:0-9261 GCA_963551095.1 uncultured Prevotella sp.
TGCCGAAGTTCGGCTGTTAACACGCCTTAAGTTTTAGCGTTTGCCGAAGTTCGGCTGTTAACACGCTGTAAGTTTTGACGTTTGCCGAAGTTCGGGAAAGCCTTCCCTTTTCAAGTCAATTGCACCGGGAAATCGGCTCCTATCCCAATCGTTTTTCTCTTCATCTTTATTCTTTCATCTGCTTGATTTGTTCGATTGGGACAGACTTGTGGAATTTGCTCGGCTGGCGGCTCATCAATACGTTTGTCCGGAGGGCACTCCTTCCTTTTTCCCATCATATGTCAAGACCTTCGTGGCAGATTCGTGTGGCATCATATTTGCGGAATATGAATAGTAAAGAATCATATATGGAAACAATCAAGAATGAAAAGTTCGGGGGCGAACGCCCTCTCTTCGGCGCAAGGAATCTGCGTTTGGAAAACATTGAGATAACCGACGGCGAATCGGGTATCAAGTGCTGCGAGAACATCGAGTGCCACCACTCGCGCTTCTTAGGTAAGTATCCTTGGTGGCATGTCAGGGGGAGTGTCATCACCGACTGCTATTTCGCGGAAGGCTCACGCTCAGCCATTTGGTATTCGGACGATATGGAGATGAAAGACTCTGTCATTGACGGACCGAAATTCTTCCGCGAAATGAAGAATCTCTCGCTTGAGAACGTCAGAATCAACGATGCCGATGAGACGTTTTGGAGGATAGACGGGCTTCGTCTGAAAAACGTAGAACTTCACGGTGGCACCTATCCGTTCATGTTTTCTGAGAATATCTATGTAGATGAGCTTGTGTCAGACGCGAAGTATGTCTTTCAGTATTGTAAGAATGTAGAGATTCATCATGCCAGGATAACTACCAAGGATGCTTTCTGGGAATGTGAGGACGTAGTTATCTACGACTCGCATCTTGATGGCGAATATCTGGGATGGCATTCCCGGAACGTGCGCCTGGTACGGTGCCATATCAGCGGCGAGCAGCCCCTCTGCTACCTTGACGGCATCACGCTCGAAGACTGTACGTTCGATTCAGCCTGCGACCGTGCATTCGAGGACAGCCGACGCATATCCGCTGACATACGGGGACGTATCACGGAAATAAAGAATCCCGTCTCGGGCAGAATCGTGGCAGACGAGATTGGAAAAATTACCTACGACAAGTTCGCCAAGAGCCGGACGACGGTGATTGAAGTGCGGAAGACCAACGGATGACAGCGATGGGAAAGTATAATTTCGACAAGGTCATCAACCGTCGCGGCACACACTCTTACAAGTGGGACGAGGCAAAGGAGGAAGACGTCATCCCGATGTGGGTGGCCGATATGGATTTCCCTGCCGCTCCTGCCATACAGCGTGCATTGGAGCAGCGTCTCCGGCACGGCATCTTCGGGTATGCAATGGTGCCGGCGAACTATTACGACGCGATTGTCAGCTGGTTCGCCCGAAGACATCACTGGAACATCGACCGCCGTTGGGTCATCTATACTTCAGGGGTCGTCCCGGCTATGAGTGCGGCCATTCGAGCTTGGGCTATGAGCGGTGAGAAGGTAATCGTGCAGTCGCCGGCCTACAACTGCTTCTACTCCTCAATCAGAAATCAGGGCTGCGAGGTTGTTGAGACAGCTTTACGGCGCGAAGGCGATTCGTATGCAATGGACTGGGACGATTTCGAAAGCAAATGTTCCGATGCAAAGGCGACGCTCTTTCTCCTCTGTAATCCGCACAACCCTACGGGACGGGTGTGGACTCGCCGGGAGTTGGAACGGATGAACAGAATCTGTCTGCGGCATGGTGTAAGGGTTATCAGCGACGAGATACACTGTGAACTGGTCATGCCCGGCTACGAATTCACACCCTTTGCAGCCGTGAGTGAAGCCTGCCGGGACAATTGCGCGACACTCAACTCGCCGACGAAGAGTTTCAACATCGCCGGGCTTCAGATTGCCAATATCATCTGCAAGGACAACGAGTGGCGCAGACGGATTGACTGCGCGGTAAACATTTTCGAGGTATGCGACGTTAATCCTTTCGGTCCCGTTGCGCTTGAGGCTGCCTATAACGAAAGCGAAGACTGGTTGGACGAACTGAATGTTTACATCCATGAGAACTATAGACGTCTGAAAGATTGCTTCGCCCGCGAACTTCCACGCCTGAAAGTACTTCGCTTGGAGGGCACCTACCTCGTATGGGTCGACATAAGAGCGACGGGGCTCACTTCGGACGAGACTACCGAGCGACTGCTTTCTGAAGGCAAGGTACTCGTAAACAGCGGAACGATGTACGGACAGCATACCGGCGAGGGATACATCCGCATCAATATTGCCTGTCCGCGGACTACGTTGGATGAGGGTCTCTGCCGCATCGTCTCCGTATTGCGTCCGCTGATGGCTTTTATGGATGATCCTATGCAATAAAGCGGCAGGCGTATCGTTATCCATACGTGTTGAAACGCATATTCACCATATTACTTATCCTTACCTCGGCTGTCAGTGCAGCCTGGGCACAGTATGATGTAGCGTTCAGTCATTATTGGGCTATGGAACCTTCGTTCAATCCTGCGGCTGCAGGAAAGGACAATAAGCTGAATGTAACGGGTGTGTATGCTCTGAATTTCGCCGGATACGAAAACAATCCGAATAGCTTTTATGTTGGTGCCGACCTGCCACTCTATTTTATGAAGCAATACCACGGAGTAGGAGCAAGTATTCTAAACGATAAAATCGGATTCTTTACCCATCAGCGTATCTCCGGACAGTATGCTTTTCGGCATGCTCTCTTTGGTGGAATGCTTGCGGCGGGCGTACAGTTGGGAATGATAATGGAAAAGTATGACGGCTCGAAGGCCGATTTGGAACAGACGGATCCGGCTTTCCCGCAGTCGCAACTGTCGGGAAACAGTCTTGACATAAGCTTCGGACTCTATTATACGTATAGGAACTGGTACGCCGGGGCATCGGTACAGCACCTTAATGCACCGTTGGTAGAGATGGGCGAAGTAAAGGATTTCCCCATTGATCGAACCTATTATCTGACGGGTGGATACAATATACAGTTAAGGAATCCGTTGCTTTCTATGCCGGCTTCTGTTCTTGTACGCTACGATGGAAAGGCTTATCGTGCTGATGTTACCGCACGACTGGTTTATACCAACGAGAAGAAAGTGCTGTATGCTGGTCTTGGCTACAGCCCGACCAATTCCGTTACCGCTTTCGTGGGTGGAAGTTTCCACGGGATCAACCTTGGCTACAGCTATGAGATGTATACCGGAACCGGCGGTGTGGGAAATGGAAGTCATGAACTGATTGTCAGCTATTCGACAGACATCAACCTTCAGAAGAAAGGAAGGAACAAACACAAGAGTGTAAGATTCCTTTAGAATAAAGAAACGAGATATATGAAAATGAAAAAAAGCATCATTGCCCTTTGCCTGGGTGTCGTCCTACTTACTTCGCTTTCCTCCTGCTTTGGCGGGAAAGCTGCCTCTGCAACCGGTAGAGGTGGAGAAGTTACAGGAGTAGGTGGCGGACGGCCGTTCCGTGAGCCTGCACCATACGGCATGACACTTGTCAAGCGCGGCTGGCTGAGGATGGGTATTGAGAAGCAAGACAGTCTTTGGGGGAAGTACACTCCAATAAAGGACATCTCTGTAGATGGTTTTTGGATGGACGAGACCGAAGTTACCAATTCCGAGTACAAGCAGTTTGTGGAATGGGTACGCGACTCTATCCTCCGTACACGTCTTGCCGATCCGTCATACGGGGGCGACGAAAGCTATATGATTACCGAAAACAAGAACGGCGACCCCGTTACACCGCATCTTGATTGGAGTAAGCGGTTGCCGCGGAAGCCTACAGAAGATGAGCAAAGGGTTATTGAGAGTCTTTACGTTATCAATCCGGTAACGGGAGAGAAAAGTCTTGATGCCAGTCAGATGAACTATCGTTACGAGATTTACGATTATACGACCGCCGCACTGCGCCGCAACCGGCTCAATCCCGATGAACGTAATCTCAATACTGACTACGTTGCAGATCCGAACGAGGTAGTGATGATTTCCAAGGATACGGCATATATCGACGACGAAGGTCACATTCATAGCGAAACCATCAACCGTCCGCTTTCTGGTCCGTGGGATTTCCTCAATACATACATTGTCAATATCTATCCCGATACCACTTGTTGGGTGAATGACTTCCGCAATTCCGAGAATGAAATATATCTCCGCAACTATTTCAGTAATTCTACCTACAACGACTATCCGGTCGTAGGTGTTACATGGGAACAAGCCAATGCTTTCTGTGCATGGCGTACCGACTACCTGCTCAAAGGACTTGGTCGGGAGGCACGATTTGTTCAGCGTTATCGTTTACCGACCGAAGCAGAGTGGGAATATGCTGCGCGCGGAAAAAACCAGGACGAATTTCCATGGAATAGTCAAGATGTAAAGAGTGGAAACGGATGCTTCTACGCCAACTTCAAGCCCGACCGGGGTAACTATACCAAGGACGGGAACCTGATAACAAGCAAGGTTGGTATATACGGTGCAAACTCTAACGGATTATTTGACATGGCAGGCAACGTGGCAGAATGGACAAGTACAGTCTATACTGAGGCTGGTGTCGATGTCATGAACGACCTGAACCCACAGCTGGATTATAAGGCTGCCAAGGAAGACCCCTATCGCCTGAAGAAGAAAAGTGTTCGTGGCGGGAGCTGGAAAGACCCAGAAAACTATATTCGCAGTGCTTGGCGCACGTGGGAATATCAGAATCAGCCACGCAGCTACATAGGCTTCCGATGTGTAAGAAGTCTAGCAAGCTCATCAAGCGAGGCTGCCAAGGAGAATAAAAAGAGCGGTAAGAAAAGAAAAAATAAATGACACAGTACAGCAAATTCAATATTGTCTATCGCTTACAGAAGTGGATGGACAGTGTACCGGGGCAGACATTCCTGAACTATGCCTATAGTTGGGGTGCCTCTATTGTTATATTAGGAACGCTCTTTAAGCTTACCCACCTTCCGGGAGCGAACTTTATGCTGTTCCTCGGAATGGGTACGGAGGTACTGGTGTTCTTCCTGTCGGCCTTCGACCGTCCCTTTGACAAGACCGATGATGGTAAGGAAATTCCAACCCACGTGAAAGTAGATGATGACGAAATAGAAGACAAAACCGAAATGGCAGCAGAGACAGCTTCCTATGCTGTTGCACAACCGTCAGCAGGTGTTGCTCCGCAGGTAGCTGTTCCTTCTGCCGACCAGATTGCAGCAGCTGTTGTCAGCCAGCAAAGTCGTGTAATAACCGAGATACAGCAGCAGACACCCGAAATGGTAGAGGCTCAGACCAACTATGTGGATGCACTGAAGGATCTTACCGAGATGTTGGGTAAGGTAAACAATCAAAGCCAGCGGCTGACACGCGACAGCGAAGAGATGGAGAACCTTAATCGCACACTTACCGGTATCACGAAGGTGTACGAAATGCAGTTGAAGAGTGCGAGTCAGCAGATCGGAACCATTGACCAGATTAATGGGCAGACACGCAAGATGGCTGAACAGATCGACCAGCTTAATAAGATCTATGCCCGGATGATTCAGGCTATGACCGTCAATATGCGTGCAGCAGCTCCGGCGGTGGCTCAGCAGGATGTGGAATAATTCGTCTCCAAACTTCTCAAAATACATAAATTCTAAATGGCAATAAAGAAGAGAAAGATTTCCCCACGCCAGAAGATGATCAATCTGATGTATGTTGTCTTGATGGCAATGCTTGCATTGAATATCTCCACGGAGGTTCTCAATGGCTTTTCTATTGTGGAAGAGAGTTTGAATCGCACTACGGGGAACTCATCAAAAGAGAATGAGGCTATCTTTGACGAACTGGAGCAGATGATGCAGAAGAACCCTCAGAAGGTAAAGGAGTGGTTTGCCATGGCATCGACGGTTCGCGAGATGAGCGACTCCCTGTTTAACTATGCTCAGGAACTGAAGTCGCAAATCGTAAAAGAGGCTGACGGAGCCGACGGCGATCTGCTGAACATTAATAACAAGGACAATATCGAGGCTTCAAGTTATGTGATGCTGAGTCCGGGCACAGGTCAGGGACGTAAGCTCTTCGATGCCATTAACAGCTATCGTAGCCGTATCTTACGGTTCGTTACAGATCCACGGCAAAAGAAAATCATTGCCAGCAATCTTTCAACGGAGGTTCCTCATGCCTCAATGGGCAAGAATTGGCAGGAATATATGTTTGAGGATATGCCGACAGCAGCAGCCGTTACCCTCTTGTCCAAGCTACAGAGCGATGTCCGCTATGCTGAAGGTGAGGTGTTGCATACGTTGGTTGCCAATGTCGGATTGAAGGATATCCGTGTCAATAAGCTTCAGGCGTTCGTCGTTCCAAGTCAGACGCGCCTCTATCCTGGTGAAACGCTCACGGCACAGATGTTGATAGCTGCCGTAGACTCTACCCGGCAACCACAGGTATACGTCAATGGACAACTCATTCGAGGGAATAAGATTACAGTCAAGGCTGGTGCGCCCGGCAAGCATACCATCAGCGGATATATTCTCATACGTGATCTGACGGGCAATGTGCTTCGCCGGAACTTTTCGCAGGACTATTGGGTAACTGGAGGGCCAAAGCCCGAACGATATATCAGTCCTGATGGTATGCAGAAGACACCACCTTTCGACGGAATGGCTACCATTGCCGCCGACTTGATGAATGTGCTCTATGCAGGATTCGACAATCCTATCACCATCAGCATTCCCAATACGGCACAGGGCGACATTCAAGCAACCATGTCGGGAGGCTCGCTCGTCGCCCGTGGTGGCGGACACTTTATCGCCCGCCCTTCTACGGTGGGACAGCCGGTTACTATTTCGGTTTCTGCCAAGGGGCGTCGTGTGGGCGAGTATAAGTTCCGCGTGCGCCGTCTGCCCGACCCTGCTCCTTATATTGCTATGGGTGGCGACCGATTCAAAAGTGGTACGCTTTCTAAGGCTGCCCTGATGGTTGCTCCGGGTATCCATGCTGCTATCGATGATGGCTTGCTCGACATTCCTTTTACTGTAACGAGCTTCCGTACGGTCTTTTTCGACAATATGGGTAATGCTGTTCCACTGGCAAGCAATGGTGCTTCATTCTCTGCACAACAGAAAGAACAGTTCCGGCATTTGAGCCGTAACAAGCGGTTCTATATCACCAACGTCGTCGTTCACGGTCCTGATGGTACTACGCGAACACTCAACGGACGCAATATGGAGGTGATTGTTCAGTAAGTTGACGAGTGGACGAGTTTATAACAACAAGATATAATGAAACGAATACTTCTCATAGCCTGCGCGGCACTGTTGACCTTGATGGTCGAGGGCCAGCCTGCTCAGCGCAGAAACCAGCAACAGCAATCTAAGTCGCAGGGAAATAACCTCACGACCCGTGCCCAGATTTCGTTCCCTACATCTGCTTCGATGCAGGAAGATGTCGTTTGGCGGCGCGATATTTATCGGGAATTGATGTTGACCGAGGATGCCAATGCCGGTCTCTACTATCCTGTGGAACCTATAGGCACCCAGATGAATCTCTTTACAAGCATCTTTCGGCTTGTCTTGGCCGGGCCGCGGCATGGTGGAGTACCGGCCTACGTTTATCGGATGGATGGTAACGAAGTATTCAATGACTCTTCGCGCGTGAAGCCATTGGAGCTTCTCGACAATTATCACATTTACTATGAGCGTACCGACAGGGGAATAAAACTCGACAACAGCGACATTCCCTCAGCCGAGGTGAAAGGCTATTATATCAAGGAGAGTGCTTATTACGATCAGGGAACGTCCACTTTCCACCGCAAGGTAACGGCTCTTTGTCCGATTATGTACCGTTCCGACGACTTTGGCGACGGAGAGGTAAAGTATCCTCTTTTCTGGGTCAGATATGACGACCTGGCTCCATTCCTCTCCAAACAGATAATTATGACGAGCAACCTGAATAATGCCGCGACGATGAGTGTGGATGATTTCTTCACGATGAATCTCTATCAAGGCAAGATATACAAGACCACCAATATGCTGGGACGCACGCTTTCGCAGTATTGTCCTACCGATTCGGCAATGGCAAGGGAGCAGAGGAAGATTGAAGGCGAGCTTGTTGCTTTCGAGAAGAATATCTTTGGCGACTCAGCCAAGCGTGACAGCCTTGACAGTATTGCCCAAACAAAGCGTGAGGCTGCCAAGCCGGCCAAGCGTGTACGCGCATCAAGACGTGGGACAGGAAGCGGCAAATCCGAAACCGTCCGCAGTTCCCGTCGCAGCCGTCCATCGTCATCATCGGCGAGTGGCTCAGCACGTATATCAGTGCGTCGCGAGCGGCATTAGTCGTTTGTGGCACCTGACCGTCGCCGTTAAGTATTATCGAACAACCAATTCTAAATTTAATCACCCGGGTCTTGCTTTCCCCTATGAAAGGCGTACGACCCATAAAAGAAAAAGTTATGAAGAAAGTATTATCCCTGGCTCTTGTAGCTGTAGGACTGGCTTTCCCAATCGTCAGCCACGCACAGAGCCCACTGAAATTCGGTCTGAAGGCAGGTCTCAATGTTACCGATATGCACTTCAGCAAGGATGTTTTCAGCAAGTCGAATCAGGCAGGCTGGTTGGCCGGTCCGACCGTAAAGCTGACCCTTCCCGTCGTCGGCTTGGGCATTGATGCCTCCGTCCTGTACGATTACCGTTCCGCCAAGGTCAGCAATGGTGCGGAAGAGCAGACTGTCAAGCAGCAGCAGGTAGCCATCCCAGTCAACGTGCGCTACTCGGTAGGTCTGGGCTGTCAGGCCAACGTATTTCTCTATGCTGGTCCGCAGTGGGGATTCAACGTCGGCGACAAAGACTTCAAGTGGGCAAACGGCAGCAACTACGAACTGAAGAAGAGCACTTTCAGTGTCAACCTCGGTTTGGGTGTAACGGCGTTGAAACACCTCCAGCTGAGTGCCAACTACAACATAGCATGTGGGGAGACCGCCGAACTGAATTGGGTGAAGACTCCTACCGACCTTGTTAAGGCCAAGAGCCGCAACAATTCCTGGCAGATAACTGCTGCTTACTTCTTCTAATACCGGACGTTTATGTAGCGTCTGATAGCAGCAGAACGCGTTTCCATGATGATTTTTAGTTCTTTGAGAGTGCTTTCGTCGCTCCTTAGGAAAGGCTTTTGTCCTTTAGGTTAAACGACAATCGTCCTCTAAGTTAAACGACAATCGTCCTCTAAGTTAAACGA
>CAUVFB010000051.1:0-9076 GCA_963551095.1 uncultured Prevotella sp.
GGTGTTTTGAGTATGAATTAGTTGGTTGGGGTTTTTTTTTTTATGCTTTTACGGTGACCTAATGTTTTTTGTTTATGGTCTTCTTGTTCCAAAACGACCGGGAACGCCCCTATCCGATGTCCAATTTTACGGTGTTGAGTGGTCGGGAAGCATTTGTGCGCAGTCTGGACTGGACGATTCATGGCGTGTATGCCATCCGAACGAAGCTTCACCGACTGATTCCTTACGACGCGGAGGGCGGTATCTATAGCGATGAGAACGTTACCCGGCTTCATTATCTCCGCTCGCGCGAAGTCAGATGCTGCTCCGGAACATATTATTACTGGCAGAACAGCCACTCGGTAACGCATCGGATAGATGTCAGCCGCTTCGATTATCTGAAAGCAAACGAAAGGATGAAGCAGGAACTGCAACGTCTGCATGTATCCGATGAGCTGTTGACGCTCTACGAGAACATGCGTTGGCTGTATCTGATAGATCGCTATTACTTTTATTTCCGGCACCGCCACGAGCTGCCTCCGACGGATTCAGCCTATGGACTTGGCGAGTTGCATCGTGTATGGAAGTCTGTTGAGCTGCACCGGCTCGACAGTCGCGCGGGCATACATAAATTCGGCTATATGCCTCTCCGTTTTTCATGGTCGCTTTTCCGCCTGCAGGAAGAGTTGTATTTCCTGCTTCGCAAGTTTGTACACAAGTTTGCAAGCTGATAGCTAAACAAGTAACTTCAAATCAGAAGCATTCGGGAGTCAGACTCTAACGGCTTCAAAATGTGCTGTCGGCGTATTCATACTATCCTCCTATTACTGTTGCGAGAAAAAAGTTACGACATAAAAAAGATATAAGCCGGCTATTACGATAGAAACAAAGCCGAAATTATACTTAATGATAGATTTTAGCTTACTCTATATTGGCAAACAACACATCGTCAAAGTCCTGCATGTATTCCATCAGACGGTTCTTTTGGTCGCTTCGGCGCACCTTGATATCCATGTGAACCTCGAACACTTCGCCGTTGACCGTGCGTCGTTCCTTCAGTTCGTAGGAATCAATCTCCATGCTGTCCCGCCGTATTTTGTCGACCACCTGCCGCACACTGTCGCGCGACGGCGAGGAGAATGAGAGCTGCAAAAGCCGTGTACCGAGTTTGGGGAGGAATCTTCCGATAATCTCCAGTCCCACCAATACCATGACAGTAACGATGAATGCCGTCGTACACATGCCCACTCCGCATGCCATACCGACGGCTGCCGTTACCCAAAGTCCTGCCGCCGTAGTCAGTCCGCGCACTACATTCTTCTGAAACACGATGAGTCCTGCTCCCAAAAAGCCGATACCCGACACCACTTGTGCCGCTACTCGCGAGGTATCTTTGACTCCTTCGCTGAATCCATATTGCGAGATAATCGTGAAAAGAGCCGCTCCAAGAGCCACGAGGAAGTGTGTGCGGAATCCCGCGTCCTTTGCCCTAAACTCGCGTTCGAGTCCGATGATACCTCCGAGAATGAGGGCGACGATGAGCCGAATGCAGCTTTCGAGTATTTTATCCATAAACTTTTGTTTGGGTTCCGACGCCGGACGGAGCCTGCAACATTCTGTTACCATCGTCCGGCTGTCAATAGTAGACAGGACAAATGTACGACTTTTAACCGAGAAAAACAAGTACTGCTCTTCCTCACATTTGTAAAAAATACTTTGTCGGGAGCTGTCTCGCTCCGGGTTCTTCTGTTTCTCGAAAGCAAAATACAAAGGTATTGTTGATTCAATGAGGCTTGTTCAAGATGCCGATAAGGCTTGTTTATCATACGAACGAGGCTTGTCGGAATGTCCAACAAGCCTTGTTCACGTGCAGAGAAGAATATCAATACTGACGGGAAATGCTTTCCACGGTCTTTATTTTTCCGCTGACGGAGGTACGACTGTCGCATAGATTCGGTTAAAAACCCTGCGCAAATCTGCCTCATTATCGATAGTCCGGCGGATGATTTCGAGATTCTTCGCATTCGGAGAATTGGGAATCCACAGGCGGAGATAGCCCGAACGCCCGTATTTCTCGCTGACATGGGTATAGAACCGCTGCCACATCTGTTCTTCATCCATCCCAGGATAATTTTCAAACCCATATTCTACGGCACGCAAGAATACGACCTCCGGTTCCAAATCGCGGTCGGCCTCGGCGACAATCTTCCCATAAATACTGCGCGGAGTACGCGAACTGCTGGCACGATGATCCTCCACTGCTTCCTTCATGGTTTTGATTTGTTCGCTGGAAAACCACTTCTTCAACCGCGCATCTGAGGTCAGAATCTTTCCGCCCGTAATGTGGTGGATAGCTCGTGGTCCCTCCATCCCGAGATCATGGTAGGCAGCTATGGCATAAACCATGTTGGCATCGGCACCCGTAACCTGCACCAAGTCGAGCGAATTACGGATGACCCGCTGCACGTGGATGAGTCCGTGCGACTTCCCGAAAGCCGTATAGCGGGGGAGAATCTGCTGCTCTACGAAAGCCATCAAATCTAAGTCTACATTCTGCGGCATTGTTTTCAGAGAGTAAAAGGGTGAATGGTGAAGATTCGCAATGGAATTTATCCGGCCAAAAGAACGCTTGCCGACGCTGTGATACCAAAGATAAACATGTTGCGGGCAGTCTTTCCCAATATCCGGTTCAGCTCACGTCCGCGCCCGATACGCTTCATTTTGCTATACGTGGACAGGTGAAGATCTAAATAAAGGAACGGAAGAACATGGGCGATAAGGCCTGTTGATGAGGTTACGCTGCCGCTGTCAAGTAGTATCAGAGTGCCCAATACAGCTAAACAACCCAGCAAAAGATACAGCCTTTCGGCCCGTCGGGCACCTATCCGCACCACGAGCGTCTTCTTTCCGTCCCTCCGGTCGTTGTCGATATCGCGGTAGTTGTTAACAACCAAGAGCGTATCGATGACGAAACCGCAGAGCACGGAGAGACAGAAAAGGCTCCGGCTGAACCGTTCTGTCCCGTCCGAAAGAATGACATAGCAGGTAAGACACACGGGAACAACGCCAAAGAAGACCAAAACCAGCACATCGCCAAGTCCAAGATAGGACAGCCTGGTGGTATATAGGAAGCAGAACGCCATGCATACCAGTCCCACGGCTATCATTTCCCAGCCCCCGTAGATGACGAGCGGGAATCCAATAAGACCTGCCAACGCCGTCGTCGCCATCAGTCCGATGCGCATGGTCGGCAGCGTTATCCATCCTTCGCTGCACGCACGTTTCGGTCCGAGCCGTGTTGCCGACTTATCATTTCCCTTGAGGCAATCGAAATAGTCGTTGACGAAGTTGGCATCAATCTGCATAATGAAAGCAAAGAGAAAGCAAAGCACGGCCGGCTGCCATCTGAAATGTTCCCATCCGCCTATCCGGAAAGCGTATGCCGCTCCGAGCATGACGGGTACGGCTGCTCCGATGAGCGTCTTCGGACGTGCTGCCAAGAACCATGCGTGCAGTGAATTGGTTGCAACGTCGTCTTCACTCCATCTGCTTCTGTGGGTCGTTCGGGTTTTCATATCTTGTTTACCTTATATATAACGTATCTTGCCGGAGGCGGTATCGTGCTTAGTTGAAGAAGTTCCAGCTCAACCCGAAACGGAAGATGCGCTGGTTGAGCGGATAATGTGGCGCAAAGAAATAGTCTCCGCCATTTCCGCTGTTTACATGAGAGAACATCACAAAGAAGCGCGTATGCTGGAGGTTGAAGTTGGCATAGGCATCCAATACGGGATAATTGCCTATTTGGGTACGGCTCGCACTGGTTTCCTGAATGCCGAATGTGCCGATTCCAGGAATATATTCGGGAGCTTTATATCGGGTGAAATAGCGTCCGTCCACGCCCAGGTCGCAGTCCAGTACGTGGGCTATTCTGAACCGGATGAACAGATTGGAGTAGGCATTGAGTAGCGGAAGCGGCAGCACGATTGCGTCGCTCGACTTCTGAAAGGTCAGTACATTCTGCCAATTGAGTGTGCCGAAACGGAAATCCTGCTGTAGCTGAACCGTGAACAGGCTGATAGGACTGCTGTGCTGACGCACATTCACCTGCGTATGTTGTACTTGGTAGTTGTTTCCGTTGGCTGTGCGGTCATTCTGCAAGCCGAAGTAAGTATAGTTCTTGAGCATGTCGTAGCCCACACGGAGCTGAGTGCGTGTTTTCTTCAAGGTAAATTCACCCAGCAGACGCGAATGGATCATGCGGTCGGTAGTCTGATTCCACATAAAGTGGCGGCTTCGGAACGTATCCATATAGAACGATGACGCGGCACGATGAAAGAAGGCTATAGCTGCCAACTGAACCGTATCGCCCAGCAAGGGAAAGTTGATGTCGGCATGACCATCCACGAACAGTTGTCCGGAACGGGCACCTGCCAACCACGCCTCGGTCGTTATGTCGTAATGAAGGATATGCCCCGAGGCTTTTAGCAGCTGACCTCCGACCGACAAGTCGTGCTGATTCCACTTCTGATATCCGTCCATTGTAGCCGTAGAGAGTCCCGTCGGGAGGATGAACGGCAGTTCGTAGTGGCGTAGCTCATACGAAACGAACGCCTTTAAGCCGGCCTTTGCCCATTTGTTGAAGCCTTCCAACAGGGCGAGTGCAAAGGTATTCTTCAGTGCCCAATGCCTTGTACGGTCGTAGATGGTATCGTTGGCTGCAGTTCCGAGCGTGTAGTAGTTATTCATATAGTAGCCGGTGGGGGTCGCATACGCCTGATAGATGCGGCGATAGTTGTCGAGTCGCACAGTGTGGATGAAACTTGTAACAGGCACATATTCTTCTTTCATCCACTGATTAGCAGTGTCTTTCTCTTCTACCGCGGCTTGTGCCAGTTGTTTCATCTGCGTGGAATCCTGCATATCCACGTCGATTCGTCCATCTTTCCCTTGCTTTTCGGGAATCGTCTCGGGAGCATCACCGGCAATCCGGGCATCGTCCGGGCGGCCGGAAGTAGTCGAGTGGTTCTTGTCGTAGGCTTTCTCGTCGAACTTTCCGCCGTTCTTCTCCGTTTGGCGACGTGCCTTCTCCTTTGCTTCTTCGGCTTGTTGCGCTATCTTCGACTTGATGGCAAACTTGCGTGCCTCCCTTTCTTCTTTCGTCATGGTCACTTTGCGGTAGAAGCCCAAGCTGTATCGGTGGTTGAAGAAAGCGTGCTGGTTGTCGTTGCGGTTCCAGTTTTGCGACAGCTGCGTGGGGATCTCGTCTTCGTTGTAACTCTCGCTGAACGATTCGGGGTGCGTGATATAGGCATCGTTGGCAATGCCGCCGTTCTCGGCCACTTTCTGGTGGTTGAACGAAAGGAGCAGATGTGCCTGATAACGCTCGCCCAGATACGAACTCCATAAGGAATACCCGAGGTGCGATGTGCTCTGATTGCTGTAATAGCCATGCCCGTACAGATAGTCGAACTTAAAGCCGAAGCCCCACTTCTTGCCTGCGTTGACGGCAAAGGCAGCCTTGAAATGATCTTCGCCGTTGGTTCGGTTGCCGGCCGTATTGTAGGAAAGAATGGTGATGGGCGACAGTGTGGAGGTGAAATGGAAGTCGCCCGGCTGCACGAGGAAGTAGTCGTAAGGGTCGAGGAAGAAGAACTCAGAGGGCGACTGACGGTCGATGAAGATGCGATTCTCGCGCGGCGAACCCAAATTACCCAGCGAATTGTACTCGCCGCGGAGTCCGGTGGTGAAGATAGAGTTCATAAACATCTCCGAAAGTGTGTCGGCTACAGCCTCCTTACGGTCGCCGAACCGCTCATCTACTGTCCAAACCTTCAGTCCGCGAGGGATGATCTTATGCTGATTCTGCACCGAATCTGACCTGCCGAAGTTGCGGTTGTTACGGGATTTGTCTGTATCAGACACGCTGTTGTCGCTCGTTTGGAGCCGGTCTATCTGGGCATGGATGGCGCAGGACACCATCGCAGCTGCGAGAAATAGGAAGATTCTTCTCATCGTCAACGGATAACGCGTAGCAGAGCCTCTACGAATTTGAGCACCATTGCGCCCAATACGATGATGATGCCTACTGTTCTGTCTTCTGCTGTCAGCGCAACGATGACACCGACAATGGCTCCCAGCATGAAGATTCCGTTGAGCCACTGGCGCGTATGGAAGAATCTGTCGTGGCCGATCGGACGGCGTCGATGGTCGGGGCGACGTGCGCTACTATTTTGAATTTCCTCTGTCATAATGTCGTTCTAAAGAAGTAAATGGGTGAAAGTTTTGTTTTAACGAATTCTTGTGGCTGTCGAATGGGGAGAAAAGTGTCGGTGAGCGACCCTGGCCCTTTCGTAATCGCCGGGCATTTGCCTGATAACGGGTAGCAAAGATAAACATTTTTATCCGATTGCTGTTCCGTCTTCCTTGTTTTTTACTCTTTCCGGTTCGGCTATCTCCGCTACTGTAGAGGCAACCAGACTCTTGTTGGGGGGTGTCGAGAAGTCCAGTTGCCTTTCAATGGACCTAAGGAAAGGGGGCTTTTCTTAAGTTAAACGACAGTTGCAATGGTTCTTTATAATGAGTTATAAAGCCTTTTATAATGAGTTATAAAGCCCTTTATAATGAGTTATAAAGCCCTTTATAATGAGTTACAAAGCGCTTTATAATAAGTTATAAAGCCCTTTATAATGAGTTTTCCTCTAAGTTTTGTTTCCTCAGGTAGACAGGAACGTCAGCAACTGAAACGGAAGACAGCTTTTACAAACACACATTAAAGAAATAGCACTTCTATCTTGAATACCTCACTTCCGGGAACGTGCAGCTATTTCTGCTCCAACTCCTTTTGCAGGCGGAGTATCTCGTCGCGATACTGGGCTGCCTGGAGGAAGTCGAGCTCTCGGGCTGCTGCCTTCATCAGCTCCGTCGTGTTGGCAATGCTCCTCTCCAACTGCTCGCGCGTCATGTGCCGGACAATCGGGTCGGCTGCCATCACCGTGTCGTAGCTGGGTTCCACGTATGCATTCTCGGCAGTATGGGATGCCGTCGACGACGGTGCCGGCTTGGCCGACTCGCCCTTGGGCAGCGTGTCCTTGATGTTTTTGATAATCTGTTTCGGGCTGATGTGATGCAGCTCATTGTACTTCAGCTGTCTCATTCGCCTGCGGGCGGTCTCGTCGATGGTCTTCTGCATGCTCTCAGTAATGGTATCTGCATACATGATAACCTTTCCGTTGACGTTTCGGGCAGCGCGTCCGGCAGTCTGCGTCAGGCTCCGATGACTGCGCAGAAATCCCTCCTTGTCGGCATCAAGAATGGCAACGAGCGACACCTCTGGCAGATCGAGCCCCTCGCGGAGGAGGTTTACGCCCACCAGGACATCGTAGATGCCGGCGCGGAGGTCGTTGATGATTTTGACGCGGTCGAGTCCTGCAACGTCGCTGTGAATGTAGGCAGTCCTGACATCGTGGTTGAGCAGATATTCCGTCAGTTCTTCGGCCATCCGCTTGGTCAGTGTGGTGATGAGAATGCGCTCGTCTCGCCCGGTGCGGATGAGTATTTCGGCCATGAGGTCGTCAATCTGATTCTCCGACGGACGCACCTCAATCTCGGGATCGAGCAGTCCGGTCGGGCGAATCAGCTGTTCGACGACAACGCCATCCGCCTCTTTCAGCTCGAAGTCGGCAGGCGTTGCCGACACATAAATCACCTGATGGATGAGACTATGGAACTCGTCGAACTTCAGCGGACGGTTGTCGCAGGCAGCGGGGAGACGGAAGCCGTATTCGACAAGGTTCCTCTTGCGAGCGTGGTCGCCCCCGAACATGGCCGAAAGCTGCGGTACGCTGACGTGGCTCTCGTCGATCATCATCAGATAGTCCTCCGGAAAGAAGTCAAGCAGGCAGTAAGGACGCTGGCCTGCTTCCCGCCCGTCGAAGTAACGGGAGTAGTTCTCGATACCGGAGCAATAGTTCAGCTCCTTAATCATCTCCATGTCGTACTCCACACGTTCCTTGATGCGGTGCGCCCTTACCTTTTCGCCCTGTCCGATAAAGAAGTCTATCTGCTTCGTCAAGTCGTCCTGAATCAAGCGCAGGGCGGTCTGGGTCTGTTCCTTGGAAGTAACGAACAGGTTGGCAGGGTAGATTTCGTAAGTATCGAAAGCAGTCAGGCGGTGGAAGGTTACAGAATCAACTTCCTCAATAGAGTCTATCTCGTCGTCCCACCACGTAACCCGCAGCACATTGTCGCTGTATGCCATGGCAATGTCGACAGTATCGCCCCTGACACGGAAGTTGCCGCGCTGCAAATCGATGTCGTTGCGCACGTAGAGGGCTTCTATCAGCCGTCGGAGAAAGTCGTTCCGGTTGAGAGACTGCCCCCGCTGAACATGAATGACGCTGGAACGCATCGTCGCCGGACCTCCCATACCATAGATACACGATACCGACGACACGACAATAACATCCCTTCTGCCCGACAGCAAAGACGACACGGCAGAGAGGCGGAGCTTGTCTATCTCGTCGTTGATGACCAAGTCTTTCTCAATGTACGTGTCGGTAGTTGGCAGGTAAGCCTCCGGCTGATAGTAGTCGTAGTAGGAAACATAATACTCTACGGCGTTGTGGGGAAAGAAGCCTTTCATCTCCTCATACAGCTGCGCCGCCAGCGTCTTGTTATGCGAAAGGATAAGCGTGGGTTTCTGTACGTTGGCAATGACATTAGCCATCGTAAACGTCTTTCCGGAACCCGTTACTCCCAGCAACACCTGACTCTTGTCGCCCCGTTCTATGCCCTCGCAGAGTTCGCGGATGGCTTCCGGCTGGTCGCCGGTAGGCTGATATTGAGAAGTCAGTTCAAAATTCATTGTTCTCGTATTGAAAGGAATTAAGGGAAGCAGAAGAGTGTTTCAAATCCGATCAACAGACAAGCCGCCGAAAGACAAACACTCTTTTTACGGTAGAATACATTGTATGAAGCCTGAACACCCTCTTCCCTTTTCGCGGCAAAGGTACTAAAAACAAACGACAGCCTCCATTTGTGAATGTGAAGATTCCATTTAGAAACGCAACGTTTTTTGTTCAGGTTCAGCCTTAAATCC
>CAUVFB010000052.1:0-8890 GCA_963551095.1 uncultured Prevotella sp.
AAGCCACAACCCAACGCTACCCTTGACGGTATCCTCGACAGCATCAAGGGCATGCGTGCCGATTTCAAGGCCATGGCAGAGAAGCCGGCACCCGACGTTCCGGAACAGACTGCTGCAGCCTCTCCGCTGAACATCAACGGTTTCGGTAACACCGCGCAGTATCTCTTCGGAGTGGAGCACCCGATGTTCTCTATGAAGGACCGCTGGAACCAGATTGCAGCTAATCCTCGTGCCGCAGCTGCACTGCCGGAGGTTGACGAGCAGGTTGATGGCGTAGCTTTCTATAAAGCAGCTTGTGGTTTTGCCAAGTCGCTTAAGAACCGCTACCAGTATCTGCAGCAGAACAAATTGCTCGATGCGTCTGCCCTCGCTGCAGGTAAGTATGCAACCAACTATGAAGGCGTAGACAACGCAGGTCTTGGCGACCAGTTCGTCGTATTGCGTCAGGATGCACTCATCGCCCGTGTGCTTCAGGTACGCGACCTGACACAGTTCTTCCCCGTTGCCTACGGCTACCAGGACCGCGGACTCGTGTTCAACGCCTTCTTCGACGAAGTTTCGCAGGCATACCAGCCCGGCGAGGTATTCAAAGGCGGAATGAAGATTGAGAACCACATGGGTTATGTTGACGATGCCATGATTAAGATGGAATGGGGACCCATGAAGGAACTCGAACGCAAGTACATCGGCTATCTCAACAAGGAAGGTTCCGACCCCATCAAGTGGACGATGATCGAGTACCAGCTGCTCAACACACTCATACAGGCTCAGGTCGAACAGAACAAACGCCGTATGCGTGGTATCTACGTAAAGCCTGAACAGGGAGTAGCAGGAAGCTACCTCAATGCAGGAACAGGTGCCATCTACACGCTGCTGCGCTATGTTCATCAATACGACATCAAGCCACATGCCGACGAAACCTACCGTTCCTACACCCAGGCAACGTTCCTCTCGGCCGTACAGGAGTTCATTGCCGACGTACGTGCCTCCATCACCGAAGACATGGACCTCGACCAGCACTGCATCTACCTGAACAAGAACCATCAGGCCTGGTGGATTAAAAACGTACGTGCTGCATACGGCAAGGATACCGACTTTACAGGCCCCATGGGTGCACTCAACGTCGTTCCCGACACCACCATGCACATCATATGGCTTCCATACCTCGGACAGCTGCCGTTCATGATGCTGCACCAGCCGGGTAACTTACAGTTCCTCGAGTTCGTGCCTGGTGAGATGCTCTCGATGAAGATGCAGGAGCAGATGGAACAGGTTCGCGCATGGTCGACGTGGAAAGAGGGATGCTCTGCATCATTCACCGGCCGCCGGTTCAGCTCAAAGGCCGATATGGATAAGAACAACTACGAGTGGCAGCAGATCTTCATCAACCTATTTGCCGCAACCATCACCGATAAGGTAGATGCGAAAAACGGCTTCTGGCAGGTAACGGGTACCGCCACTACACAGGATACCTACACCGATATTGAAGGTGCCAAGGCCGGTGTGGCCTACTGCATCGAGGCCGGTGTAGCCGACCATCTGCCCAAGCTGGCCAGGAGCGGCAAGTTCGCAGCTATCTCTGAAGCCTTCACCGCCACTGCCGTAGGCGACTATATCATGCTCATCCTCGGTAACGACGGTAACTTCCGCGAGCTGGAACGCTGCGTAGGCGGCAAGCGAACCATCAACAAGGAACTGCAGCCCAACGTTCCGGGCGGACGATAGAAAAACAGGGGGCGTGGTTACGCAGGAAGACTGGCTGAAGGGAATCAAAAGTGTCAGATTCAGACAGAGCCTTCCTGACACATATGAGTCACGCACGCCACACATATGTGTCACGCACGCCACACATATGTGTCAGCGGCACGGAACATACGCCCCCTTTTTTTTAATTCTTTAATCTTTTAATTCTTTACTCTTACATAAAATGATTAGGACTAAAATTCAAAAACGCCACCGTACGTATAATCCTATGAAAGGATTTAATTATGCCAACCACCAGGCACGCAAAATGTTTATGGTTGTATTCGCCGTCTTCGGCGTTGTATTGCTTCTCGGAGCACTGCTCGACCACTCCCTCCTCTCCGCAGGAGGTTCCGGCCTTTCACTCGCATCGATGGCCATACTCGGACACATCGACGACGTATCCGACCGTGATACTCACGGCTCCGACATCTCATACATTGTCTATCTTGTGGCCCTTGACCAGATTGACCGCACAAAGCCGTTCCCTCAGCCCAATGCCAGTCGTGAGGTGGCTGCCGTTCCGCTGAAGCCGGGCGAGATTCCTCACTACTTCGAGGCACACGACATCCCGACATTCACCGGAACTACGGAGAAAGGAGACATCACCACTACGGGTGAAAACAACTTCGTCATCATCATGGGCGGTGCTCGCGTACCTCTATACAACTTCATCGAAGAATACTCGGGAGGTAAGTTCATACTGTTCTTCAAACACGTAAAGAAGAAGGAGTGGTACATACTCGGTGAGCTGGAACGCCCCGTCATCCTTGCCAACACCGAAACCAAGGACGACAAGGACGGACGCTACACCACCTTCACCTTCAAACGCTCCAGCGTCGACCTGCCGCTCGTCTATACCGGCAACCCGGCAGTAACGGCAGCGGGTACTGTAGCAGCTGACGCAACCACTATCGCTGTCACGCCGGCGGCCAACAGCTACACCATTGCCAACGGCACATCTGCTGCTGCAGCCATCGCCACAGTATCAGGACTGACCAAAAACGACAAGGGACGATACATCACCCTTATCGGTGCCGGTACCGATAAGCCTGCAACCATTGCTGACGGTGCTACATTTATCCTCGAGGACGGTGCTACATGGACGGCAAAGACTGGTGCAAGCATCACTTTCCGTGTGTTCGACACCACAACCCTCGTAGAAGTTTCGAGAACCGAAGCATAAGCCCCCCACCCCTAACCCCCTCCCCAAAAGGGAGGGGAATGATAAACCCATCGGGGAGGGCTTTTACCGTTTTACTTTTTTACTTTAGAAACATGTATAGCACAAAAGAGAAACTCTATCACTTCCGTCAGCTTGCTAATCCCCTCGCTGCAGAAGCCGACCTCGCATTGTTGCATGAGAAAAATCCACAGAGCACGGATTTCACGCGTTTCGACCTCGCACCACAAAAGAATGCAGAAGATATACTCTTCGCCCTGCTCGACGTCGCCGACCACGACGAAATTGTGCGTAACCGACGTGAGTTCGCAGCCGATGCAGCCGGCGAGGATAATGATAACAACACTGCCAAAAACTCTTCTAAAAATGGCAACGAGAATCCCGAAACACTCAACAGCAATGGAGATGAAAACCCGGATGCTAACAGTGGCGAAGGCAACAAGAATCCATCGGCAGGAAAGGGTGACGATGATTCTTCCAAGAAGGAGAAAGCGAAAGCTCCTTCAAAAAAAAAGAAGAAGAATACCCAAAAATAGAATGGGACAACCTGCTTGATGCCGACGTACAGATGGCAACCGTTATCTATAACGACCGCATCAACACTTGGCGCAAGATGAAGCAGCTCGACGAACTGCTGGAGACAAAGCCTACCGCGCAGGCCGTGGCCGACATGGCCGAGCTGCGCATCCGCAACCTCCAGGCTTTCGCCGAGCTGCAGTCGTTCAACGACACGGGCAAGTTCCTCTGTAAACACCCCATACTCTTCGGTCGCTCTGAGATTGCACAGCTCATGAAACTGCTCAAAGCCGACCCCGCCGAGTTTCTCCGCCGACACAAGAACGTGCTCGACAATATCAAACGTTACCGTTCCTACCTCAAGCGCACCGACCGCAAGGAGCATCGCCAGCAGGATAAACACAACCTCGAGCGGCACCAGGAGCGTGAGAGATTATTTAAAATGGTTCTTGAACAAAACAAATAACAGCAACAATGGAAAATAGTATAAAAGTTTTTAATTTGGGTAATCTTCCTACTGCCCCGCTGGATTCTTTTATAGAACTTCAGGAAGACTTCAAAAAGCCTGATGCAGACAAATTATCGAAGTTGCAGATGCTCATCATCACCCGTGGCTTCAAATACTCATTCAAAGTGTGGAAAGACCCTGACGGCAAGTTGTGGATTATTGATGCACACCAGAGAAGAAAGGCTCTACTTGGGCTCCGCGCCTATGGCTTCACCATTCCCGATATACCGTACGAGGAAATTCAGGCTTCCAACAAACGAGAAGCCGTGGAAGAGATTGCTGCCTACAACTCCGAATTTGCACAAAAGAATCCAGACACACTACTTTTTACCAAGTACGACATCAACGGAGATGACCTTGCCAAGTTTAATCTTGGATATGAAGTTAAGAGGACGGACTTTTCCATCGGTGGAGAAAAACTTTTTCCGGCAGAAACAAATATGTCAGGAATACAGGAGGATACCATTAATATCGTTCCACAAGACAATGATACAGAAGTGTTTACTCGTCCAGGAGATATTTTCCGACTTGGGAGCAACAGATTGATGTGTGGGGATTGCTGTACAAAAAAAGATGTAGCGGCCTTAATGAATGGGAGAATAGCCGACATGATACTTACAGATCCACCGTACAATGTCAATTATGAAGGTGGAGGAGAAAGTAAACTAACCATTCAGAACGACTCTATGGATAATGACCTGTTCCTTCGGTTCTTGCAATCTGTATTCAATGTAATGTTTTCCATTGTCAAGCCTGGTGGTTCCTTTTATGTTTTCCATGCGGATTCAGAAGGAGAAAATTTCCGTCGGGCTATTCGGGAAGCTGGTTTCAAAATTGCCCAGTGCTGCATTTGGGTTAAGGACTCACTTGTCATGGGCCGGCAAGATTATCAATGGCAGCATGAACCATGCTTGTATGGATGGAAGCCTGGCTCAGCTCATTTTTGGAATTCCGACAGAAAACAAACTACCATTTGGAATTTCGACAAACCTAAAGCTAACAGGATACATCCGACCATGAAGCCTATTGCCCTAATGGCTTATCCAATAACTAACAGTACAAAAAACGGCGATATCGTCGTGGATTTGTTCTCTGGTTCCGGCTCTACAATTATGGCGTGCCAGCAAACAGACCGCATCGGATATGGCATGGAGATAGACCCCAAATATGTTGCAGCCACGGTACGCCGATTCATGGCGATGTTTCCACAGCAACCTATATTGTTGGAGCGGGGCGGTACTGTCCTGTCTGCTACTGAAACCGAAAAGATTATCCTATGTCACAATTAGTCTTGGATGAATTATCAGACGAGTATGTAAATCAAGTAAGAACGTTCGGAGCGTTAGGCTATACACCCGAGCGCATCTGCCAATTACTCGGTCTGAGAAAAAACAAGCGCATAGTCCTGCTGTATCGCATAGGCATTCCCGGTGATGCCTACTGTGAGGCATACCACCAAGGACGTGCGCTTGGTGAGTATAATATTGACGCAGAACTCGCCAAGAAGGCAGAGAAAGGGGAGAATGATTCCATAACCCTGCTGGAGGAGCGCAAGAATGAGCGTGCCGAGAAAGATCTGCGTATGAAATTGTTTGGAATATGAAAAGTGAGATTGAGAAGCTGGACTCCATACATCCTGACCTCATATCCGCATTCTTGACGAATGGGGACTGCGAGGGCATTCCACGGGACATCAAACTGTTCTTGCAGCAGTTGCAATGGTCTGCTGAAATTTTCGAATATGAGCGAAATATTACAAGAGCTTCCAGAAAGCTTAGACTGCGTATTAATGCGGAACAGCATATTAAGATTGAGGAGCGTACTTGTATGGCGAGGATTTACCAGGCAATCAACTATTTCCAAGTGGATTGCAATGTTCCCATCAAAGTATGGGAAAGCAATTTTGCCAACAAATACGAGGACCTCGCTAAGTTATGTGCCCTTAGTCGCGATTATAAGGGTATGAAAGCCTGCTATGATGCAGCTCTGGAATGCCGTCGCAGATCCTCGGAAATAGCCGAGGCGGACAGGGATTTGGGAGTGTTCTTCTTGATTTCTCCAGA
The DNA here is from genome assembly GCA_963551095.1 of uncultured Prevotella sp. Taxonomy (GTDB): domain Bacteria; phylum Bacteroidota; class Bacteroidia; order Bacteroidales; family Bacteroidaceae; genus Prevotella. Next base: position 6,014 of record CAUVFB010000052.1, read on the forward strand.
ACTGACCCCCGAAGAACTTGGTTTCTCGAAGAAGAATCTCAAGGAGATTGCTGCCAAGCACAACCAAGGCTTCTATGTTACGCTTATCGATTCGCTGCCTATCGAGCAGAAGGAGAAGAAGCGACTGCTGCGTGATGCTGACATTCAAGATGCTGAAATAGTAGAGGAGATTCCAAATGACTGACGAACTAACGACACAAAACAACGAACAGCCATCAGTCGACTTTGAACACTACTATATGAACCGTGTTCAGCTGTTGGCGAATATTATCGACCCGAATATGCTCTATGCAGAATGGGCTCGTGCTACTGGTAAGACGGAGGGCGTTATCGTTCCACGTCTTATCCGTGTAACGAATGATATGCCTGGTGAACTCTCGTTCCTTGTGCATAAGACTTATGTTGCACTGATGACAAACGTCTGGCCTAACATTCAGGCTTCGTTCTCACGTCCTGTCATCGTGAATGGTAAGCAGCGAGCAATGTTGGAGTATGGTATCGACTATGTGGTGGGCGAAGCAAAGCTACCTTCACATTTCCGCCGCCCACGCTATCCGATAGCCTATGCCAAGCACTCGGTTATCTTCCGCAACGGAGCGCATCTGCAGCTCGTTTCATCCGACCAGCCCGAGAGTGTGGCAGGCCGTAATGCGGTTCACGTCTTTGTGGAGGAGATGAAGCACAACAGTGGCGAGAAGCTCAAGTCGCGCCTGTTTCCTTCACTGCGTGGCGGCTCTGCCGACATTCGTCGATCAGCCTACTATGAAGGCGTGACAGGAGTGAGCGATACGGCACGTGTCGACCTTGGCGAAGACGATTGGTTTGAGGAGTATGAAAACAAAATGGACCGCCAGCTCATCGACGAGATAGCCTCAGTATCGCTTGCCATTAACCAGTCGCTCTATCGACAGTTCATGCTTCAGCAGGAGCTGCGCAACACCAAGAATCCCATCACGATGGAGAGGATACGCTTAGAGAATGTACGGCTCAACGCTTTCGTGGCACGCTGGAAACCCCGCCTGGCCGATATGCGCCGTAATGCCATCTATTATATCCGGGCATCATCGTTCTGCAACAAGGATATTCTCGGACCTAAATTCTTTAAGACTCAGCTCGACACGCTGGATATGGATGAGTTCCTGACCGCCATCTGTGCCATCCGCCACAAGGAGGTAACCAATAAGTTCTTCACCACCTACGACCACGAACGCCATCAGTTCAAAGACAGCTATATCTATGACCAGATATTAAAGCTGAACCTCAAGGACCACTTCACGCTTACGGCACGTTATCTGCGACACTATGATAAGCGTGAGCCTCTATACATAGGCTATGACCCGGGTAACTTCCAGTCACTTATCGTAGGGCAAAAGAAGGATTACGATCACCGCTTCGACATCATCAAGGAGTTTTGGGCATACATCCCCGACGATCAGCAAAACCTTGCGCAGCAGGTCTATTCGTTCTTCGGCACCGATACCATAAACAAGGTTATCCACCTATACCCTGACCGTGCCGGCAACAAGACGCGCGAAGAACTGGAGCAGATAACCACGGACTCGCTCACAATGAAAGCAGCCTTAGAGAGTTACGGCTTCTCCGTGTTCCTCTACAACGACGGTGCACCTACTATCTATCACTGGCAGCAGTTCCGGCTCTGCCAGCTACTTTTTGCCGAGAAACTTCCCTTACTCCCCAAGGTGCGGATAGACGAGAACGAGTGCTCGAATTTGTGCAGTGCCATCCTGATTAGTCCACTGAAGAAAGCAAACGGTAAAATAGAGTTGGATAAGTCGAGTGAGAAGAAAGAAGAACTGAAACGTCGCCCAGGTCTGACCACGCAGCTCCCAAGTGCAATGATTTACCTTTTATATGGTCTTTATTCAGATATTATCAAGAAGGAATTGAGCAGTTATCCCGATGATTTGCCCGAAAACATCACGATATAACGGCAAATAATGTCCAAAATTTGATATAAAAATTGTAAGAAACATGGCAATAATGAGGGCTATTTACATAGATTAAAAATGTATATTATTGAAAATAAGTACTTTACGTTCCGAAAAACAAAAAACAAAAAGTTCAAGCGACGGAAACCACCACGCACCGCTGATTTGCGATAATGCAGTGCAACCCTTCGGAAGAGTGGAAATATGACACCGCCTCCAATATTCCGTCCTTTGCCTCCATCAGGGAATTGCGTAATTTCGCAATGATGGAAAGAGCAATCGAAATGGACGGCATCAGTGCGATGCAATGGGCAAGGGAGATAAGCAAGCTGCCGCAGGGTTGCTTCACCCTGTGCTTCTTCCCTTATTCAAGGTCGCAGGGCATGGCTGGTGAGAGCTTGGTGGTGAAAGAGCATTGCCGGTACCGCACACAACTGCCACAGGACAGGTTCTCCGTGGATTCTGAGAACTACTTTCTCTTTGAGGACGGAGACGGCGAACCGCGGATGTGCTATCGCATACTCATAAGATACATGGGCTTCCCGCAGGACGGATATAAACTTCACAAGATAAACTGGTTATGAACGACAGTATAGAATTATACGGCAATGCCGGTAACTACATTTTGGACGGCAACGTGTTCTCCTTTCAGATAGGGGAGGGACGGCAGGTGTTTGGTGCGCCTGGAATGCTCGTACCACAGGGTATGCAGCCGAGTCTGCATGAGCACCAGTGGCTCAGTGTCAACGGCTATCAGGTGTGTATGCGCGGCATGAACAATGCTCTCTGCGACGAGGTGACGATGGAAATCAAGCAGAACCGCCTCCTTCCCCGACTGTACAGCAAGGAAATCAAGATGCTCTACGGTCATGGTCCCTGTGCGTATGTGCAGACGGTGGAGGGCGGCAAGATGAAGCGTGAATACACC
>CAUVFB010000053.1:0-8883 GCA_963551095.1 uncultured Prevotella sp.
TGATTTTGTTCCCTATAAATACGGTTGTTTCTCTTTTCAGGCCAATCAGGATTTATTGGCTTTATCCAAGCAGGGGTATTTGGATATAGAAAAAATAGAAAGAAAAGACAGCTTGTATCATCCCTTGTATGAAACTCATTTTATCGGGGATTTGGATATGTTTGATACTCAGGCTATTCATGAAGTTTGCAAATTATACGGCAATATGTCACAGAATGAGCTGATTGCCTATACATACCGAACGAACCCATTTACGGCAATCAACAGTACAATAGCCCAGTACTTGTTGACGAAAGAAGAAATGGGTAAAGTCAGGGAATGCAGGGAGCGATACAAACACAGTTCTTCGGTACTGATGACCATTGGCTATGAAGGATTTACCCTTGAAAAGTATTTGAAGCAACTCATTTGCAATGATATTAGGGTCTTATGCGATGTAAGGAAAAATGCGTTCAGCATGAAATATGGTTTTTCCAAGGGCATTCTGCAAAAAGCCTGTGAGGGCATAGGAATAAAATACATACATGTACCTGCGTTAGGCATAGAGTCTGAAAACAGAAAAGCACTAAATACTCAAGAGGACTACGACCGTCTGTTTGAAGAATATGAGCAAACCTCATTAAAACAGAATTGGGGTGCATTATTATATGTGCGTTCTGTCTTAGACGAGGAAAAAAGAGTCTGTCTCACTTGTTTTGAGAAAGATCCAAGGCAATGTCACCGTACACGAGTGGCAAAGGCCTTGATGGAATTACCGAATGTAACTTATGATTTTCAAGAAATTTTGCTATGATTATGCGGATATTAGTATCTGTAATGACTTATCCTGCTCTATCGGAAAAACACATTGAAACGGTATGCACAGCAGGGTTTCGTGAGGATGGATCTTGGATAAGGATTTTCCCAATCCCCTACCGGGTGATTTATGCAGATAACGATGTGCCTCGGTATCACAAATGGCAATGGATAGAGGTTGATGTGGAGAAAAGGACTCAGGACAGCAGGCCTGAAAGCTACCATATCTATAATATTGAAACGCTTAAAATCGACCCGAATATTCTTGGTAAAAGCAGCAAAGGGATAGATTGGAATTTAAGACTTCAATGGGTTCTGAAAAACAAGACGGTTTTCACAAATATGAGTGAACTTCTTGCCTTGACAACACAGAACAAAATTTCTTTAGCCGTATTAAAACCTACACATGTGAACCGTGTGGTATGTTGTGATCTGAGAAAAAAAGACGATGGCAAGAGCATGGAAAAGTATGACGATAAATTGTCGAAACTCAAAGCGAGATATCAGGCGAATTTACTTCAAATGAACATCTTTGAAAATAAGCGGGATATGACGGATTCTTTTCTATTTGCAGAGAAGATACCTTATAAGTTCAGTTACGAGTTTGTTACAGAAGATGGAATAAAGCGTACCCTCATGATTGAGGATTGGGAAATCGGAGCTTTATATAGAAACTGCATTCGGAAAGATAAAAGTGAAGAAAATGCGGTTCAGAAAGTTATTCAGAAATATGAGGACATGGCTAAAAAAGATATTTATCTGTTTTTAGGTACTTCATACGAGTGGCATAAAAGGGCTCCCGACCCATATTTAATTATTGGAGTCTTTGCTCTTCCCAAAAACAGACAATTGGATTTAGATCTATTCCCTGTTTAAGAAAAAGTTAGCAACTGCATGCACCATCATTAAAGACAACAGTTATTACAATAAGCCCTCTCACGTATATCGCAAGACAGAATATACTTGTGAGGCATTCATTCTTTTATATCTTTTCGCGCAAAAAACGCTTGTTATTTGATAACAAAGTATTATCTTTGCAAACAGAATAACAAGCGTTCTTTGTTTGGCAGAAAACAGCGAAGCCAAGTAGTTCGCTCGTTTCCAAATCGTTACCTGTTTAGTTGCCTTAGCAAGATAACTTATTTATTTTCAATTAGTTGTATTTTAATAATTATTTTACCGTGTATAGAATCATCTTACAACTTCCGGCTTATTGGGTAACAAACAGAATGAACTTATTCTAAAAGAAACAAGACATCCTATCGGAAGAAGCAAAATAATGGTTATCTTTGCAGAAAACTCCTCACTTTCACCCCAAACAATGCAAGAAGACGCACCAAAAGGTAGACACAACATACGTGAAATGGGAATTTCTTGCAGAAGAAAAGAATAATATGGACAAAACAAAAGACATCGTTAGTTGTTGGAATACCCGGCAATCGCTTGCTGACGAGGCTGCGAGCTACTGCATCGTAGGTTTACCATAGACTGCAACCATCCACAAACAGATTAAGAGACTTGTATCAAGAGAATACATCCAACGGTCTGTCGATAACGGAAACCGGCGGCTTATTCTATCGCCTTCTCTGTAAAACACACTTGAAAACAGACATTATGCTCTTCTCACAAACCATACTCGCATGGTATGCAGCCAATGGACGCAGCCTGCCATGGCGCGAAACCAACGACCCATACGCCATTTGGCTTAGCGAAATCATTATGCAGCAAACACGGATAGCGCAGGGACAAGCCTACTGGGAGCGGTTTATACGACGTTGGAAGACTGTAGACGAATTGGCACAAGCCACAGAAGACGAGGTCTTGCGTGAGTGGCAGGGACTCGGCTACTATTCGAGGGCACGCAATTTGCACACGGCGGCACGGCAGATAGCAGAGAAGGGGAACTTTCCGCATACCTATGACGAAATCAAGAAGCTGAAAGGAATCGGCGAATACACCGCGGCTGCCATTACTTCGATAGCCTTTGGCGAACCCGTGGCGGTGGTCGACGGGAATGTTTACCGTGTGCTTGCGCGCTATTTCGGTATCGAAACGCCCATCGATACCACTCAGGGAAAGAAGGATTTCCGCTTAATAGCACAAGCACAACTACCTATTCGGCAGCCGGCAGCCTACAATCAGGGGGTCATGGATTTCGGTGCACTTCAGTGCAAGCCACTTTCGCCCGACTGTACCGTCTGCCCACTGTGCGAGACATGCGTCGCCTATCGTGAGAACCGGGTGAGTTCGCTACCCGTAAAGAGCAAGCGGACGAAGCAAACAGAGCAGCATCTGGTCTATATATATATAAGGTGTAGGAAGCATATCGCCATCCGCCGCCGTGGAGCAGGCGACATATGGCAGGGATTATGGGAGTTTCCGACTGCCGAGAGTGTAGAACGCGTAGCTGCCAACAGCCCTTGGCAACAGCAAAGCAGGTTGTGCAAGGAGAAAGTAAAGCACGTGTTGACCCACCGTATCCTCTTCGCCGACATCTATCTGTGGGAGACCGACACACGCCCACTACTTCCCGATGACTATATATGGATAGAAGAGAGTCGGCTCGACGATTATGCGCTGCCCCGACTGATGGAGATTCTAAAGGAGAATGTATAAAGATTTAAGAAAGAGCTATAGGAACTGAGCCAACAGTTCTTTCTGTTTGGAACTACAGGAGTTGGGCGTTCTTGAGGAAAGAATTGTTGGCTTAACTCCTATTAATTCCTTTTTATTTCCTTAATTCTTACGCTATTTCTTCCCGAAACAGGCATCAATCCGTAGCCGCGAAGCGACGACGAAAGGCAGAACGCAGGAAATCATCACGATAACAAAGAACAGTCGGTAGCCTACAGACTGTGCCAACGCACCCGCAAAGAGTCCGGGCAGCATCATCGACAAAGCCATAAAACCCGTACAAAGCGCATAATGACTCGTCTTATGCTCTCCCTGACTGAAGTAAATCATAAAGAGCATATAAGCACTGAAGCCGAATCCATAGCCAAAGTTCTCTATAAAGACAGCCGAACTGATTATCCACAGGCTCGTAGGCATCTCATAGGCAAGATAAACATAGGCTATATTGGGCAGCGTGATGGCTGTAGTCATCGGCCACAACCACTTCTTCAGTCCGCCACGGCTTGCCACCATGCCGCCAATAACCCCACCAAGCAGCAAGCCTACTACACCTACGGTTCCGTTGACAACGCCAAATGCCTCCAACGAGAGCTGCAATCCGCCCTCATCTGTCGGTGCCTGCAGAAAAAGCTGCGATACTGGGGTAATCAAAGCTTCGGGAAGGCGGAACAGAAGGATAAAGGCTATTGTCGTACCCACCTGTTTCTTATGGAAAAAGGAGCTGAATGTCTCTCCAAACTCTCTGAAAAGCTCGTGTACAGACACCTTTGCATGGTCGGCATCTTCCGTTGGTCGGGGCAGCACCCATTGATGATAGAATGACAAACCGATGAAGAAAGCAGACAAGCCATAGAATACCAGCATCCAAACAAACTGAACATGGAATGATTTCTGCAGCAGTCCGGCAAGTGCAATAAGCCCGCCTTTACCCACAATCATCGATACGCGGAAGAACGTAGAACGGATGCCGACAAAGAAAGTCTGCTCGTGTTGAGTCAGTCCCATCATGTAAAAACCGTCCGCACCCACGTCGTGCGTAGCACTACTGAACGCCATTAGCCAAAAGAAACAGATGGTTCCCTGTAGCCACCACACTGTATCAACCGTGAAAGCCACTCCCGCAAAGGCCGCACCCAGCAATAGTTGCATGGCCGTTATCCACCATCGCTTGGTACGCAGTACGTCAAGGAGCGGACTCCACAGCGGTTTGATAACCCAGGGGAAGTACAGCCACGACGTATAGAAGGTGATCTCGGTGGGCGATAGTCCCATTTGCATGTATATTTCACAGGATATCACCGTTACAGCAACATTGGGAAGCCCTTCTGCAAAGTAGAGCGAGGGAATCCAAGCCCATGGGGTGACGTGTCTATACTGTTTCGGAAGAGTAGTCATTACGTTAGTTTGGAAGAAGATTAAATGACTTTGGAGCAATTGCAAAGTTACGTAATTCTATTGAGAACATCAATAATGACAATGGATAATTCCCAAATGCTCTAATAGAAAGTGGAGACTTCCGGCACTGATTGGGAGTCTTTACAAAAGCAAACATGATGTAGGGAAAGACCATTATTTTAGTTTTATATTTGCTCAAGCCATTGATTTTGGGTAAATTTGCGCAGTTAAATCAATACTGTCATCCGTATGAGGCAATTGAAAATCACAAGTTCGTACACCAATCGGGAGGGTACATCTCTCGATAAGTACTTACAGGAAATCGGGCACGAGGAACTTATCACTTCAGAAGAGGAAGTGAAGTTGGCTCGCCGCATTAAGGCTGGAGACAGAGAAGCCTTGGAAAGACTGACGAAAGCCAACCTCCGTTTCGTAGTATCGGTAGCCAAGCAGTACCGAAACCAAGGACTTTCGCTCTCAGACCTCATCAATGAGGGTAATTTGGGGCTGATTAAGGCTGCTGAAAAATTTGATGAAACCCGCGGATTCAAGTTCATATCTTATGCGGTGTGGTGGATCAGACAGAGCATACAGCAGGCTATTGCCGAGCAAAGCCGCATGGTCAGGCTCCCGCTCAATCAGGTTGGTTCCGCTAAGAAGATCAACAAGGTGCTCAACCAGTTTGAACAGAAGAACGAACGACGTCCCAGCATTGACGAGATAGCCGAGAAAGTCAACCTTTCGCCAGACAGAATTCACGAAGCGATGAAGATTCCGGGACGCCATGTCTCTGTAGATGCACCGCTTTGCGACGGACAAGAAGGTTGTTTGCTTGACATTCTGCCCAGTGACAATACGCTGGCTGTCGACAAGAAGTTCGCAGACGAGAGTCTGCGCAGCGAGGTTGACAGAGCACTCAAGACGCTTCCCGAGAAAGAGCGCGACATCATTAAGGCTTACTACGGCATCCGTCAACGGGAAATGTCGCTGGAAGAAATCGGAGAACGGTTTGGTCTGACCCGCGAGAGGGCACGGCAGATCAAGGAGAATGCCATCAAGCATCTGCGCCAGCATTCAAACGGGGAAATATTAAAGACATTCTTAGGATAACAGAAATCATAAAACGCAAACAGATAAAAAAGAAATGAAACTCAGGAAAGTGATATTCATGTCAGCCCTGTTGCTGGCTTTGGCTGTGAACGTGGCAGCCAAGGATGGCTACAAGCCCGCCAAGGTATATATGTTCGGCTTTGCCACCTCGCTCAACGACTCTACCGTGTACTTTACCTCCATACAATCCGTAGACGCATACGTTGAGGACAACCGCACACACTTCCTCTACGAGCGCGACCAGTATGCTTATCAGCTCCGCAACTACCTGCAGACTCAAAGCAAGATACCGCATCCCACATGTGTCGCTGTCTATGCGCTTGACGAGAAAACCGCCATGAAGAAGTACTTAAAGATACAGGGCCGGTATACGATCAAGCTGAAAGGACAGTTCCTTGTCAACTCTATCACCGATGACGAATTCCGGTTCCACACCGTTGCACCTTATGAGGAAACTGACGATGGGGTGGCTGCAGAACCCCATACTGTCGCAAAGGAACCGGAACAGAAGGGAGATACATCCTCTGAAAGTGTCCAGGCTCATGGAAATTAACTACTACAGAGTTGCCGGGTTTGACATCTGCATCCGCTTTGCCGACTCTGCCTGCAACGGGGCGCAGCTTCTCCGTTCTTTCGAACCATTCCGTCAGGACTGCCTGCAAGGCGAAAGGCTATTCACACTGACGGTCGATGACACTCTGAAACCCGTCGACAAGGCGAGAAGAAAGCGCATCCGCACGTTCGACACTGGCAACGGCGACACGGTAGTAGACAAGATTGACGACGGCGGCTATCAGTATATCATCAGGGATGTCGGCGGTTCCGACTGCTGTCTGTTGATTACCAACAAGGCTTTCTCCGAATGTCGCTGTGCCCTCAACGGCAGTTACAACATGCGGACTTTTGGGCTCAACAATGCCTTGATGCTTGCTTTCTCGTTTGCAGCTGCCAGGTTCGACACGGTGCTCATCCACGCTTCACTCGTAAGAAATCACGAACGGGGATACGCATTCATAGCCAAGAGCGGTACGGGCAAGTCGACCCAGGTCAGCATGTGGCTCAGATACATCCCTGGCTCCGACTTGATGAACGACGACAACCCCATTGTTAGAGTCATTGACGGAAAGGCTTGGATATATGGAAGCCCATGGAGCGGCAAGACTCCCTGCTATCGCAACATCAAGGCAAGACTGGGTGCCATAACGCGGATAGACCGTGCAGAGACGAACTCGATAGAGAAACTTCCTACCATTGAGGCCTTTGCATCTCTTCTCCCCTCCTGTTCGAGTATGAAATGGGATTCGGAGATATACAACCGGATATGCGATACCATCACACGACTGATTGAGACAACCGCTTTCTACACCCTTCACTGCCTGCCCGAAGAAGAAGCTGCATGGGTTTGCCACAATGCCGTAACGCAACAATGACAAAGAAGAGACCGACGACAAACATTCCGGAGATACAATTCCCCAATGCCGACCTGCTCCCCGAGATTGTCAGAATGCTCACCGAAGGCCATACGGTAACGCTACGGCTACGGGGAAGATCCATGCGCCCATTTCTGGAAGACAACCGCGACAAGGCATTGCTCAGCAAACCCGACTGCATCAAAGTCGGCGACCCGGTTCTGGCAGAACTGACTCCCGGCAGTTTCGTTCTCCATCGGATTATCGATATATCGGGCGACAATGTTACCTTGTTGGGCGACGGCAATCTCAACACGGAACATTGCAAGACGGACAACATTGTGGGAAGCGTCATCGGCTTCTACCGCAAAGACAGAACAGAGATGGACAGAACCGACGGCTGGAAGTGGAAAGCCTACAGCCGGGTGTGGACAAGCCTCCGTCCGGTGCGCAGATATCTGCTGGGCATCTACCGACGGATATGGATTCCGCTCTTTGGTGCCCTATGAGCAGACGCCGGATTCCCGCTCCCGACAACCCCGAAGCAGGCCTCATCCCGCCGGAATACGTCCACCGAAAGGAACAGACACGAAGCCGGACAGCCCCGCCTCACCAAACAAGAAGAAACAACTTGCAAAATATGAAGACAAAGAAAGGATTCAACCTTCGCAACGTGTGCGGAGAGAATATCATCGTTGCTGAAGGAGAGCAGAATATAGACTTCAGCAACATCATTTCCATGAACGAAGCGTCGGCATATCTATGGCAGAAAGTGCTGGATAGGGACAGTTTCACCATCGCAGACATGGTCAGACTCCTGCTCGAAGAGTATGAAGTTGATGAACAAACCGCACAGAAGGACGCTCAAACACTGGCTGCCCAGTGGGGAAAAGTAGGTATTATCGAGGGCGACGACATACCCGAGGATAAGGAAATCGTTACCTACACAGAACTAAAGGACGATTGCCCGGAACAAGAAAAGAAAGAGAAGAAAGGCCTTTTCAAGAAGCTATTCGGATAGGAGCAAAACGCCAAGGCGACCGTCTGAATCTTACCCTTTCCCCAATACATGTGTTTTATAATACGAGCAAAAGGATGTGTCAAAATGGGCACATCCTCTTTTTTTACGCACAAAGCTCTGACTTTTCTCATGCCGAGGCTTTCTTATTCCCTGAAGTCATTGTGTCTTGGGGCTTTCTGAACCCAAGACACCAAGAGACACTTTCATTCTTACACACCATCCGACGATATGTCTTCCGCATAAAGCCGGATACGGATATAGTGGAAGACGCGATGAAGAACAGGCATACCTGCTCCGGATACACCCGCCAGACTGTCTGTAGACACCCTGCCGACCGCCGTCAGGCAACGACTTCCCCGGGGAAAAGGTATAGGGTTTCTGCAGAAAGAGTATAGGGTTTCTGTCGAAAGGGTATAGGGTTTCCGCAGAAAGGATATAGGGTTTCCGCCGAAAGGGTATAGGGTTTCTGTCGAAAGGGTATAGGGTTTCTGCCGAAAGGGTATAGGGTTTCTGCCGAAA
>CAUVFB010000054.1:0-8849 GCA_963551095.1 uncultured Prevotella sp.
TATAATTCCTTGTCATCATCTCTTCGTCGTTTGTTTGAATCGGCTGCAAAGGTAACGAAAGAATTCTAAAGCTGCAAACAAAATAACACTATCAGAGCAAAAAAGCAGGGTTCGGGACGGCTGTGCAGGCTATATTTATTAACTTTGCAACAACAACAAATCGTACTAAACATCATCCATGAAGGAATTTGTCATATCAGAAGTCAAGGCAGAAACGGCCGTGCTCGTGGGTTTGATTACCCAAACGCAGGACGAAGCCAAGACGAAAGAGTATCTTGACGAGCTGGAGTTTTTGGCTGACACGGCGGGAGCTGTTACTGTCAGGCGGTTTACCCAGCGCGTAGGGGGGCCGAGTGCCGTTAGCTACGTGGGTAAGGGAAAGCTCGAAGAGATAAAGAACTATATAAAGGAAAAGGAAGATGACGAGGAACCTATAGGTATGGTCATCTTCGATGATGAACTCTCTGCCAAGCAACTGCGTAATATTGAGGGCGAATTGAGAGTGAAGATACTCGACCGGACTTCCTTGATTCTTGATATATTTGCTATGCGCGCTCAAACCGCCAATGCTAAGACGCAGGTGGAGTTGGCGCAATACCGTTATATGCTGCCCCGTCTGCAACGCTTGTGGACGCACCTTGAGCGTCAAGGTGGAGGTTCCGGTTCGGGCGGAGGAAAAGGTTCGGTGGGCTTGCGCGGACCGGGTGAAACGCAATTGGAGATGGATCGCCGTATCATTCTTCAACGTATGTCGCTGCTGAAACAGCGTCTTGCCGAGATTGACAAGCAGAAAGCGACGCAGCGCAAGAACCGTGGACGGCTCATCCGTGTGGCTCTCGTGGGCTATACGAACGTGGGAAAGTCGACGATTATGAACCTTCTTGCCAAGAGCGAGGTATTTGCAGAGAACAAACTCTTTGCAACACTCGATACGACAGTGCGCAAGGTGGTAGTGGAGAACCTGCCTTTCCTGCTTGCCGATACGGTGGGGTTTATCCGCAAGTTGCCTACCGACTTGGTCGATTCGTTCAAGTCGACCCTTGACGAAGTGCGCGAAGCCGACCTACTGCTGCACGTTGTCGACATATCCCACCCCGACTTCGAGGAGCAGATACAGGTGGTGAACCAGACCTTGAAAGACCTCGACTGTGCCGACAAGCCTTCGATGGTTGTCTTCAACAAGATAGACAACTACCGATGGACAGAGAAGGAGGCCGACGACCTGACCCCCGCGACGAAAGAGAACCTCTCGCTTACCGAACTGGAACGCACGTGGATGGCAAAGGAGAACGACAACTGCCTCTTCATCTCCGCCAAGCAGAAAGAGAACATTGACTCTTTCCGCGACACTCTGTACAGGAAAGTGCGCGAACTGCACGTACAGAAGTATCCCTACAACGACTTCCTTTATACGATAGAAGACAACTAAAAATATGTTCCATATGACATACCGCGCTTTAACCGACGAAGAAATCATCCTTCTCGAAGAAAACAACTGCTGGGCAGAAGACTGGAGTCGCATCCGCGTAGCCGAAGACGGCTTCCATGCCAAGTATTTCCACCGTGTCATGTTCTACGGCGACATCCTTTTGGGCAGCGTGGAGCAAACGGTCGAGGTTTCACCGGGCTTTGCGAAGCATACGGGCATCAATGATGCGACGCTCTGCAACGTCACTGTAGGCAACGAATGCCTGATAGAGAAGGTGGGCAACTACATCAACAACTACACCATCGGCGACGGATGCTACATTGCCAACCTGGCTGTCATGGAGACTACGGAGGGAGCTACCTACGGCGACGGCAACCTCGTCTCGGTGCTCAACGAGGCGGGCGACGGCAACCTCATCCTCTTCCACGACCTTAACAGCCAGCTGGCCGCTTTCATGGTACGCCAATTCGGCGACCACGATCTCAAGAATGCTTTCCGGCGACTGATCTCAGAAGAGATTGCGCGCACCACGCCCGATCGCGGGACAATAGGCAACAGGGTGAAGATATCCAATGCGCAGGAGATCATCAACACCGTCGTGCAGGACGACTGCGAAATATCCGGAGCTGTTCGGCTGCGCGACTGCACGATCGTGAGTTCGGAGAATGCGAGTGTTTTCATCGGTTCGGGCGTTATCTGCGAGAACTCTATTATCGGCAACGGTTCGAGCATCATCGACCATGTGAAGATAGAAGACTGCTTTGTCGGCGAAGCCTGCCAGCTGGCTGACGGTTTCACGGCCTCGAAGAGTGTCTTCTTCGCCAACACGGTCATGTCGGGTGGTGAGGCGTGTGCTGCGTTCTGCGGACCTTTCTGTGCGTCCCACCACAAGAGCACACTGCTCATCGGAGGCATGTATTCTTTCTGCAACGCCGGCTCTGCAACCAATTTCTCCAACCATGCTTACAAGATGGGACCGCTCCACTGGGGAACTTTCGGCCGCGGCAGCAAGACCGGCAGCTCGAGCCATACTCTGCTACCTGCTCACGTCGGCGCATTCAGCGTCTGCCTGGGCAAGCTCACGACCCACCCCGACACCGGCGACCTGCCGTTCTCATACCTTATCGGCGACGGCGAGACTACCTACCTCGTCCCCGGGCGCAACCTGACGACGATAGGCCTCTACCGCGACATCAGCAAATGGCAGCGTCGCGACGTGCGCCCACAAGGTTCGCAGCGGAGCCTGATCAATTTCGACTGGCTTTCGCCCTACACCGTGGGTGCGGTGCTGCGGGGCAAGGAGATATTGGAGGGCCTGCTCAAGACCTACGGCAACTATGCGCCCGAATATTCCTACAACGGCTGTGTCATCAAATGCGCGCACCTGCACCGTGGCATCCGCTGCTACGACCTCGCCCTGCGCCTGTTTATGGGCGAGACGCTGCGGAAGCTGCGCCGATGGGGACTTGCCGACACGCCCGAAGACAAGACGGGAGCCGGCGAATGGGTCGACCTTGCAGGCCAGCTGATGCCCCGCGCTGAGGAAGAGCGGCTCCTCGGCGATATCAAGGACGGAAGCCTCGACACGATCCAGGATGTGATGGCACGCTTCCAGACCCTTTACGACAACTACGAGGTCTACCTCAGAAGCTGGGCATACTACTGCATTCTTGAGTATTACAGTGTGTTTGCCATCGACGACACCCTCGTGGTACGCGTAGAAGAAGACTACCGCGAGGCGTGCCGCGAGTGGACGGAAGCCATCAAGGCAGATGCCGAACGCGAGTTTGCACTGGGCGATGTGGATCAGCAGGTACTCGATGGGATGCTCAACAAGATTGAGGCACCGGAGGTCGGCTGATAAGTGTTGAAGTATTCCGACCCGCATGTCTCACGAAGTTCACCCGCACGGGTCAATGGCTTCACCCGCACGGGTAATAATTGACAATAGACAATAGACAATAGACAATGGGCAATCCACACAATCAACACCTAACATCCATCACTGAGAGTGTTTAACACCCTTGCCCGTGAGTGTTTAACACCCATCGCCGAGAGTGTTTAACACCCTTGCCCGTGGGTGTTTAACACCCGTTCCGCAAAACAGGCTGTTTCGCAAGACAGCTGTTCTACACCCTTATTCACCACAGTCCCACAGCCGGGGCGAACAGTGTTAAACACCCTTGACGATGGGTGTTAAACACTCGCAACAGACAGAATGCGGGCAATACAGCCGAGACAGAACCAATATTCATTTATTAAACCATAACAATATGCTGAAACACAATTATCTGAGAAAGACCGCCATCGCTGCCGCACTCCTCCTGGGAGTCGCAGGGATGAGGGCGCAGAACTACTCCTACGAGAGTGTGCCCGGCGACCCGATGCAGAGCCGTATCTACACGCTCCGCAACGGACTGAAAGTCTACCTGAGTGTCAACAAGGAGAAGCCGCGCGTGCAGACCTACATCGCCGTGCGCACCGGCAGCCGCAACGACCCACCCGAAACAACGGGACTGGCACACTACCTGGAGCACCTCATGTTCAAGGGCACGACCCACTTCGGTTCGTCTGATGTCGAGGCCGAGCGCCCTTATCTCGACTCCATCGAGGCACGCTTCGAGCAGTACCGCCACATCACCGACCCGCAGCAGCGGAAGCAGTGGTACCACGCCATCGACTCCATCTCGCAGCTCGCTGCCCGCTACAACATCCCCAACGAGTACGATAAGATGATGACCGCCATCGGAAGTGAGGGCACCAATGCCTATACGTCGAACGACGTAACGTGCTACGTGGAGAACATCCCCGCCAACGAGCTTGACACATGGGCAAAGGTTGAGGCCGACCGCTTCCAAAACATGGTCATCCGCGGATTCCACACCGAGCTGGAGGCCGTCTACGAAGAGTACAACATGGGATTGAGCAAGGATGTCAACAAGCTTTTCAACGCAATGATGGCTCGTCTCTTCCCCTCCCATCCCTACGGTACGCAGACCACCATCGGACTGGGCGAACACCTGAAGAATCCGTCCATCACCAACATCAAGGCCTACTTCCGCAAGTATTACGTGCCGAACAACATCGCCATCTGTCTCGCCGGCGACCTCGACCCCGACAAGACCGTGGCCACCATCGATAAGTACTTCGGCAACTGGAAGCCAAGCACGGCAGTCAATGCACCGCAGTACGGACACCAACCCGCGCTGACCACGCCCGTCGACACAACCGTGGTGGGCAAGGAAGCCGCAATGGTTCTGCTGGGATGGCGTGCCGACGGAGCCAGCTCGCTGCAGAGCGACACACTTTCGGTCGTTGCCGAGCTGCTCCATAACGGCCGTGCCGGACTCTTCGACCTCGACCTCAACCAAAAGATGAAAGTGCAGGACGCACAGACAGGCATCGATGGGCTGAACGACTACTCCGTCTTCTATGCCTTTGGAAAGCCCAAGGAAGGACAGACACTGCAGGAAGTACGCTCGCTGATGCTCGGCGAGATCGAGAAACTCAAGCGGGGCGACTTCTCCGACGACCTACTCACCTCGATTGTCAACAACATGAAACGGGATCAGTACAGGCAGCTCGACAGAAACCGGTACCGTGCCAACCAGTTCGTCAATGCTTTCATCAACCACATTGACTGGAGACAGAATGTCGGCGAACTGGATCGCATCTCGCGCCTGACAAAAGCCGACATCGTTGCTTTCGCCAACCGATTCTTCGCCGACAACTACGTCTGCGCTTACAAGGAACAGGGCAACGACACCACCATCAAGAAAGTGGAGAAACCGGCCATCACCCCCATCCCGACCAACAACGACAAGCACAGCGCGTTCCTCGAAACCGTCGTCAACACGAAGGCCGAACCGATACAGCCGCAGTTCGTCGACTACAACCGCGACCTGACCAAGGCAACCACCAAGCGTGGCCTGCCCGTGCTCTACAAACAGAATACGACGAACGACCTCTTCACCCTTCGCCTCGTGCTGCCATTTGGCACGGAAAGCAATCCGCTCATCGATTATGCCGGCGAGTATTTCGACCTGCTGGGAACCGGAAAGATGACCAACGATCAGATCAAGCAGCAGTTCTACAAGCTCGCCTGCGACTACTCCATCTATGAGGGACAAGACGAGACAAACATCACCCTCAACGGCCTCAACACCAACATGCCACAGGCACTCGCACTGCTCTGCGACTTGATAGAGAATGCCAAGGTCGACCACGATGCCTATGCACGCTACATCGAGCAGGTAGCCAAGAACCGTGCAGACAACAAGACCAATCAGCACGCCAACTTCTCTGCTCTCGTCAACTATGGACGCTACGGTGAGTACAATCCGCAGCACAACATCCCCGGCGTAGACGAACTGAAGAACACCGATCCGCAGAAACTGCTCGACCTGCTCAAGAGCCTCAAGAACTACCGGATGACCGTGATGTACTACGGACCGTCTGCACTGAAGTCGCTCGACCAAATCATCAGCAAGACCATCCGCACACCGAAGAAGTTTGCTGCCGTTCCGGCCGCTAAGCGTTACGTAGCAGAGACGACCCCAAAGAATGAAATCTTCCTCGCCCCCTACGATGCAAAGAACATCTACATGGTACAGCTGCACAACGAAAATAAGGAATGGACACCCGACCAGGCTCCCATCATTGCCCTGTTCAACGAGTACTTCGGTGGAGGTATGAATGCCATCGTCTTCCAGGAGATGCGCGAGTCGCGCGGTTTAGCTTATTCAGCCAGTGCCTACTATGATTCACCCGATCGGCTCGGCGACAAGGAGAACTTCTCTACGGTGATCATCACCCAGAACGACAAGATGATGGACTGTATCCGCGAGTTCAACAAGCTCATCAACGACACCCCCGAGCGGCAGTCCGGCTTCGACCTCGCCAAGCAGAGCCTCATGAAGAGCCTGGCCTCTGCACGCACAACGAAGTTCAGCGTGCTCTCGTCTTACTGGTATGCACAGAAACTCGGTCTCGACTACAGTCTGTCGGAGAAGATCTACAACGCGATACCTTCTATCCAGCTGAAGGATGTCATTGACTTCGAGAAAGCGAATGTAGCCAACAAGCCTTTCCGTTATCTCATCCTCGGCAACGAGAACGAACTCGACATACCCGCATTGGAGAAGATAGCTCCCGTACGCCGTGTTACGACGGAAGAAATCTTCGGCTACTAAGCCTTTCCTCCTTTATATGCTGAAACACCCTGCCCCCACCTTTCTCCCACTGTGTAGGGAGTGGGGGCATTCATTCCCAATAAGGATAACAAGCAAAAACATTATCAACAACTAACAAAGAAAGTCCCGAAGCAGCGACACCTTATCTTGTATGGGTGCAGGCAGCCGAGGGCATCATAATCATTATGGCAGATTTCAAGTACGCCCCCATGTTTCAGATGGGCAAAGACAACACCGAGTATCGCCTCATTTCCAAAGAGGGAGTAAGCGTCGGTGAGTTCGAAGGTAAGGAAATGCTGAAAGTCAGCAAGGACGCGCTGACCCTTTTGGCACAGGAAGCCTTCCACGACTGCGAGTTCATGCTTCGTCGTGCACACAACGAACAAGTAGCTAAGATACTGACCGACCCCGAAGCGTCGGAGAACGACAAGTACGTCGCCCTGCAATTCCTGCGCAATGCCGAGACGGCAGCAAAGGGGGTGTTGCCCTTCTGTCAGGACACCGGGACCGCCATCATCCATGGCGAGAAAGGACAGCAGGTGTGGACAGGCTTCGAAGACGAAGAAGCTCTCTCACGCGGAGTCTTCAATACCTTCACAGAGGAGAATCTGCGCTACTCGCAGAACGCTCCGCTGACAATGTACGACGAGGTAAACACGAAGTGCAACCTGCCTGCCCAAATTGACATTGAGGCGGTTGAGGGTGCTGAATACCGCTTCATCATGGTGGCTAAGGGAGGTGGCTCTGCCAACAAAACCTACTTCTATCCCATGACAAAGGCCACTATCCAAAACGAGGGAACCCTCATTCCGTTCCTCGTCGAGAAGATGAAGAGTCTGGGTACGGCCGCCTGTCCTCCTTACCACATCTGTTTCGTTGTCGGAGGTACATCTGCCGAGAAGAATCTGCTTACCGTCAAGCTCGGAAGCATCAAGTATTACGACAGTCTGCCCACCACAGGCGACGAGACAGGACGTGCTTTCCGCGACATTGACTTGGAAAAGAAGCTCCTCAAAGAAGCCCACAGGATTGGTCTTGGAGCACAGTTTGGTGGCAAGTATCTGGCTCACGACATCCGTGTAATTCGTCTGCCACGCCATGGTGCAAGCTGTCCTATCGGTATGGGAGTAAGCTGTTCGGCAGACCGAAACATCAAGGCGAAGATCAACAAGGAGGGTATCTGGCTCGAAAAGATGGACAACAACCCCGGCGAACTTATTCCCGAAGAATACCGCAAGCCCGGCGAAGGTGCCAAGGGCATAGAGATCGACCTCGACAAGGGGATGGATGCCGTTCGCGCCGAACTGACTAAGTATCCGGTGTCCACACGTGTCAACCTCAAAGGGACGATTATCGTAGCGCGCGACATTGCCCACGCTAAGCTCAAGGCACGCTTGGATGCCGGCGAAGACCTGCCGCAGTACATCAAAGACCATCCCGTGCTCTATGCCGGACCGGCAAAAACTCCGGCAGGCTATCCTTG
Source organism: uncultured Prevotella sp. (assembly GCA_963551095.1). Taxonomy (GTDB): domain Bacteria; phylum Bacteroidota; class Bacteroidia; order Bacteroidales; family Bacteroidaceae; genus Prevotella. The sequence goes on from CAUVFB010000054.1 coordinate 8,105, forward strand.
TGGCTCGATGGGACCGACTACTGCCAACCGTATGGATCCCTACGTAGATGAGTTCCAGGCACACGGTGGCTCACTCGTGATGATAGCCAAAGGTAACCGCACACAGACAGTAACCGATGCCTGCAAGAAGCACGGCGGTTTCTATCTGGGTACTATCGGTGGTGTGGCTGCCGTATTGTCGCAGAGCAGCATCAAGAGTATCGAGTGTGTGGAATATCCCGAACTCGGTATGGAGGCTGTGTGGAAGATTGTTGTGGAAGACTTCCCAGCTTTCATTCTTGTCGACGACAAGGGGCACGACTTCTTCAAAGAGCTGAAACCTTGGACGGGTTGCAGATGCGGTAAGTAGTCTTACCTTGCTTCGGCTCCCAAGATTCTCTGTCATCCGAACCTTTCTGAAAGGCCGGGGAAGGCATTCTTTTCGGAGGTGTCGGCGACGATCTAAGACAGCCTCAAAAAAGTTCGCGAACTTTTTCGAAATTGTTCGCGGACTTTTTGCGAAAAGTTCGCGAACTTTTTGTGGCTTGTCTTAGGAGTGTCGGAAGCCGCATCAAGTACAAGCCTTGGAAAGAGTAAAGAACCCGGAACAACTCAATGGTTCAACTGATAATAACAACATAAATCGTTTTGCTTATGAATAAGAAGACAGAAAGACGGGTCTACGTAAAGCCCGACACGCAGCTGTATGCACTTGGCGACGGCTGCGACATCCTTGCCCAAAGTCCGCTCGTGCAGCCGGGTGGCG
>CAUVFB010000055.1:0-8728 GCA_963551095.1 uncultured Prevotella sp.
CCTTGAGCTTCTCTGCATTCTCTGCAACGGTGAGCGCGTCGATCATATCCTGAATATCACCATTCATAAAGCCCTGAAGGTCATGGGTGGTGTAGCCTATGCGGTGGTCGGTAACACGTCCCTGCGGGAAGTTGTAGGTTCGGATCTTTGCACTGCGGTCGCCTGTAGAGACGAGGGTCTTGCGTCGGGAGGCAATGTCGTCGATATACTTCTGATGCTCGTGATCATAGATATATGTGTACAGACGGCTCAGGGCGCGCTCCTTGTTCTTTGGCTGATCGCGGGTCTCGGTACACTCGATGAGGATTTCCTCAACTTCTCCCGTGTTAGGGTTCTTCCACGGATAACGCAGACGGACACCGGATTCCACCTTGTTCACATTCTGACCTCCGGCTCCGCTCGAACGGAAAGTATCCCACTTGATGTCGCCTTCATTAATGTTCACTTCAAACTTATCAGCCTCCGGCAGAACAGCTACTGTCGCAGCAGAGGTGTGCATACGACCCTGTGTCTCTGTTGCCGGCACACGCTGCACGCGATGCACGCCGGACTCATACTTCAACGTACCGTACACATTCTCGCCTTCAACAGCAAAGTCAATCTCCTTGAATCCGCCAGCAGCTCCTTCCGACGCGGCAGTGATGGAAAGTCTCCAGCCCTTCTTGTCGCAGAACCGTTTATACATGTTGAAAAGATCGCCGGCAAACAGTGCAGCTTCATCACCACCGGAACCGCCACGGATTTCCATTTGGACGTTCTTCGCATCCTCCGGGTCTTTCGGGACAAGGAGGAGCTTGATTTCCTCTTCGAGCTTCGGCTGCAGTTCCTCATTCTCCGACAGCTCTTCACGAGCCATCTCTTTGATCTCGGCATCGCTCTCGTTGGCGATAATATCCTTTGCCTCTTTGATGGTTGTAAGACAGTTGATATACCGACGTCGGGCATCCATGATGTCGCCGAGGTCCTTGTATTCTTTTGTCAGCTTTACGTAACGTTTCTGATCTGCAATGACACTCGGGTCGGTAATGAGCGTAGATACTTCTTCGTATCGAGCCTCAAGACCGTCGAGCTTCTGTAATATACTGTTGTTGTCAATCATAATCTTTCTTGGGGAGTTGGGTAGGAGTTAATATTCAAATGTGCCGAACTCGCTCTTGATGGTCAGGCTGCGCTTGCCGTCTTCAATATGCCCGATGATTTGAGCGTCGATGTTGAATGACCTGCTGATGGCGATAACCTGCCCGGCAATCTCCGGATGGACATAGATTTCCATGCGATGTCCCATGTTGAACACCTGGTACATCTCTTTCCAGTCAGTTCCGCTGCAGTCTTTGATGGTACGGAAGAGCGGAGGGACTGGGAACATATTGTCCTTGACGACACGGCAGTTGTCGCCAACGAAGTGAAGAACCTTTGTCTGTGCACCGCCTGTACAATGTACCATTCCATGCACCTCTTGACGCAGTTCGTCCAGCAGACGCTTGATAACCGGTGCATAAGTGCGGGTGGGGGAGAGAACCAGCTCGCCGGCATTGACCGGACAGCCTTCAACGGCATCGGTCAGTCTGTATCTTCCGCTGTAGACCAGCTCTTCGGGTACAGCATGGTCGTAACTCTCCGGGAACTTCTCTGCAAGATACCGGGCAAAGACATCATGGCGTGCAGAGGTCAGTCCGTTGCTGCCCATGCCGCCATTGTAACGCTGCTCGTATGTGGCCTGCCCGGTAGAAGAAAGGCCGACAATCACATCCCCCGGCCGGATATTGGCATTGTCGATTACATCCTTGCGGCGCATACGGCAGGTAACGGTTGAATCCACGATAATCGTGCGGACAAGGTCGCCTACATCAGCGGTTTCGCCGCCGGTAGGATAGATGCCGATTCCCATCCTGCGCATATCTGCCAAAAGTTCGTCGGTCCCATTGATGATGGCAGATATTACTTCGCCCGGCACAAGCAGCTTGTTGCGGCCGATGGTCGAGCTGACCAGGATATTGTCTACTGCCCCTACACAGAGCAGGTCGTCTGTATTCATGACGATGGCATCCTGGGCAATACCGCGCCATACGCTGATGTCGCCGGTCTCCTTCCAGTACATATAAGCGAGTGCCGACTTCGTGCCGGCTCCGTCGGCGTGCATGATATTGCAATACTCCGGGTCGCCGCCGAGGATATCAGGGATAATCTTGCAGAAAGCCTGCGGATAGAGACCTTTATCAATGTTCTTGATGGCGTTGTGCACATCTTCCTTAGCAGCACTTACGCCGCGCATCATATATCTGTTGTTCATGTTCGGTGTTGATAGTTGGGTATTTGTCCTATGGTATTGATTATTGCAACCGGAAAGTGATGGGCAGCGTAAACGCCACGTTCATCTTTTCGCCATTCAGCTCGCCCGGCTCCCACTTCGGCATCAGGCTGACGACGCGTAAGGCTTCTTTCGAGAACGCGTCTGCACACGCTTTCCGTATCTTCACCTGTTCGCCTTTTGGCAGCTTCTCCATTGCTTTCCTATTCAGCTGCATAAGCGTACAGCTTTTTACCGAAGGAGTTTTGATGCTCCCGTCCTTGCCGACAACGAACATCACCAGCACTCTTGCTCCCATGCCCGCCTCCATGCCTATTACGGGATATTGCAGATTCTGAGAGAGGAAAGCAATCGTCGCCGTTCTTCCTCCGGGGAACTGCGGCATCCGGTCTGCCACGTAGAACACTTTCGTCGTGTCTGCGACCCGTCCGACTGTCTGCGCGTGGCTATTTGCGGTAAGTGTTGCCAGCAGCAGAATCAGCAGTGATATTTTCTTCATATTGGGCTGTTTTGAATTATCACCTGCAAAGGTAGAGAGATTTTATCGACTGCGGGCTGAGCCGAACGAGTTTTTTTAGAGTAGGTTGACGCTGTGAAGAGACCTTTTCAGTGTAGAGCCTTTGGAACCGGCTTTAAGCCAAAAGGGTATCCGGCTGGTGATTTCGTCAACGGATTGGGTGCATCCTTATATTTGCTGACTGCAGGGGAACTTTCGCTTTACCTACATAATCCAATGGTACTTTCCCGACATAGAATTTGATAAGGGTATGCCAGAAGGAGCGGAGACAGTGGGTAAACCGAGCCCTAATGCGCCATAGGCTGCCACCAGGCTACGACCTCCCCGCCGAAAGGGTATAGGGTTTCAGTCAAAAGGGTATAGGGTTTCCGCCAAAAGGGTATAGGGTTTCTGTCAAAAGGGTATAGGGTTTCTTCCGAAAGGGTATAGGGTTTTGGCCGAAAGGGTATAGGGTTTCAGAAGTCTACCTATTTATATTGTTCAGGTTATTGCGGGACTACAGTGGCTGATTCAGGAGGCTGACCTGAATAAAACACCGGCTCACTGACGCCACAGCATGGACTCCTGCGCGAAGTACAGCCATTTCCGCAAGAGCCAGCGTCCACACGCCCCTCACGGCTTCTCCTTGCCTCAGACTTTTCGTAAAGGCCGGCTGGGCAAGATTTTACGACACTCATTAATATATTGTTGGGAAATGCTTACCTTTGCATTCCTAACTGTAAATCAATGAAAACATTCTTAGAGCAAGTTGCCAAGGACATCCTCGCGAAATACGGGCACGACCTCAGCCGAACAGCAGTCGTATTCCCCAACAAGCGTGCCGCCCTTTTCCTCAATCAGGCACTGGCCGCCCTCTCCGGCAAGCCGATATGGAGTCCGGCATACATCACCATCTCTGATTTCTTCCGACAGCATTCCTCTCTCACTGTAGCCGATTCCATTAAGAGTCTGTGCGATCTGTACAAGAGCTATAATGCCATGACAGGACGCAACGAGGAACTCGACGAATTCTATGGCTGGGGGCAGCTGATGCTTGCCGACTTCGACGACATCGACAAGAATATGGCCGACGCAGGGCAGGTGTTCCGCAACGTGCGCGATATCCACGAGCTGGACGATGCCGACTATCTCTCGCAACGTCAGAAAGAAGAGCTTCAGCGGTTCTTCGCCAACTTTACGGGTGACCGAAGCGTGCTGCGCGAACGGTTCATCACACTTTGGAGCAAACTCAACGACGTGTACACCGACTTCCGCCGGCGACTTCGCCGCCAAGGCCTGGCCTACGAGGGGATGCTCTACCGCGAGGTAGTCGAGCAGGCAGAACTGTCCACACAATACGACCGCTACCTTTTCATCGGTTTCAACGTACTCCAAAAGGTGGAGCAGCAGCTCTTCACACGCTTGCAGCAGGAGGGCAAGGCAGCTTTCTACTGGGACTACGACCGCTACTACCTTGACGGCATCAACGAGGCAGGCATCTATATCCGCCAGTGGCTGGACAGATTCCCCAACGCGCTGGATGCCGGCGACCCACTCTTTGATACGTTCCGCCAACCCAAGAAAATCCGCTTCATATCTGCACCGACCGAGAACTTGCAGGCACGCTACATCACACCCTGGCTGCGCGAGAACAACCGCTACAAGGATGGCAGGCGCACTGCCATCGTGCTCTGCAACGAAAGCCTCTTGCAGACAGCCATCCACTGCATCCCCGACGAAGTAGAAATGCTCAACGTAACAACGGGCTACCCTCTGCAGCAAACGCCCATAGCCTCGATGGTAAGCCAGCTGCTCGCCTTGCAGACTGAAGGCTACTCGCAGCACAGAAAGGCATTTCGGCTCCATCACGTCAACCGTGTCCTACGCCATCCTTACGGCAGACTCCTCACCGATCGTGCCGATGAACTGCTGACACGGCTCAATGCCGAGAAGCAGTTCTACATCACAGAAACCGACGACCCGCTCTTCCGCCATCTTCCCCACGACAAGAACGGCATACCACGGCTCGCAGATTGGCTGGCCACCGTCGTCAGACATATCGCCACTGCCGGTGCCGGCAGCAGCGATCCCCTTTTCGAAGAGTCTGTCTTCCGGATGTACACATTGCTCACCCGTCTCACCGATCTGATGTCGTCAGGCGACCTTGAAGCCGATCTCCCCGTGTTCCGCCGCCTGATGGGGCAACTCGTCTCCTCGACGAGTATTCCCTTCCACGGCGAACCTGCCCGCGGCGTACAGCTCATGGGCTTACTCGAGACGCGTAACCTTGACTTCGACCATGTACTCATCCTCTCCTGCAACGAGGGCAACATGCCCAAGGGCATCAACGACACCTCCTTCCTTCCCCATCTCATACGAAAGGCATACGGCCTGACGACCATCGACAACAAAGTGGCCGTATATAGCTAATACTTCCACAGTCTGCTGCAACGAGCACGAGACGTAACCATCCTTTATAATAGCTCGACACAAGGCAGCCAGACAGGTGAGATGAGCCGCTTCATGCTCCAGCTGCTCGTCGAATCCGGCTGCTCCATTGAAAGGCTCGCCCTACAGGCAGGCCAGGAGCCGATGCAACGCGAGGCGGCAGTCATTGCCAAGGATGGAATCGTTGCGGAGCGTCTTGCCACCCTCACCACTATCTCGCCCACAGCCCTGAACACCTACCTGCGCTGTCGGCTCCGCTTCTTCTACAAGTACATTGCCGGGCTGAAAGAATCGGACGACACCGACGAGGACGATATTGACAACCGCACCTTTGGGAACATATTCCACCGCGCCGCACAGCTGATGTATGAGCGACTGCTGCCACGCGGAACTATTACCACAGAGAACATAGAATACGTTCTGAAGACGGGTAAATCGGTCGTTGCCGGTACAGACACACTCGAGACAGTCATTGACGAGGCGTATGCCGCGGAACTCTTCAAACTCCCCGACGGTACGCGTAACCATCCCCGCCTCAACGGTCTGCAGCTTATCAGCCATGAAGTTATTGCCAAGTACCTCCGCCAGTTGCTGCGCACTGACCTGCACGTTGCTCCGCTCCGCGTCATCCGGCATGAGTTCGATGTATTCAGACAGATACCAGTCGATGTCGGCAGTGAGAAACGCCTCATCACCGTCGGTGGACGCGTTGACCGCCTTGACGAGGTGCAGCTCGGTACGTCGCCCCGCATGCGTGTAGTCGACTACAAGACCGGAAACAATGTCGCCAAACCACTGAAGACAGTCGACGAACTTTTCGACGGTAGGAAGTTCGGCACCCACAAGGCCGATTACCAACTGCAGGCACTGCTCTACAGTCTTCTCGTATCGACCGAGGATGCTACACACAATCCAGCCCATTACGCTGTCAGTCCTGCACTGCTCTTCATACAGCATGCCGGAGCAGCCGATTATACACCCATTATGACACTTGGCGGAACGGAGATAGCATGCGCCACCGACTACGCCGATGACTTCTATCGACTGCTGCGCACGACACTTACCGAACTTTACAATCCCGACACGCCTTTCGCGCCGACCGACAATACGGAGGCCTGTGGATACTGCCCCTACAAGCAGATGTGCGGACGTTAACCAAGTAGTTCAAGGTGTTCGCAAAAGAATACTAAATAGGCTAGCAAACTGCAAAAACGCTATCGATGCCGGTACCATATCTGTGATAAAGTTGTACCTTTGCACCATTATGAACCAAAAGAAACTATCACTTATCGCAATATGCCTATACGCGTGCTTAGGCATCAAAGCCCAATATAACATTCAATGCGAGGACACATGCAACCATATTCACGGACTGGACATGAGCCACTATCAGGGCGACGTGTGGTGGGAAAGGGTAGCCGAAAACAGTAACCACAAACTCAACTATGTATATCTGAAAGCCTCAGAGGGAGGAATGAAAGTCGACCAACGCTACCTTGAGAACATCGAAGCCGCACAGCGTTACGGCATGAACGTCGGTTCCTACCACTTCTATCGTCCCGCACAGTCGCAGGCAGACCAGGTACGAAACTTCCGCATGCAGTGCCGCCCGCAGGAGCAAGACCTCATACCGATGGTTGACATAGAAACCACCGGCGGATTGACTACAGAAGCTCTGCGTGATAGTCTACAGAAATTCCTCATGCTGATGACCCGCGAGTATGGTGTCAGACCGCTCGTCTATACGTATACCAATTTCTACAACCGTTATCTCAGCGGCATGCTTGATGGTTACAAACTTTTCATCGCCCAATACTCAAACAAAGAACCCGAACTCAACGACGGTCGCGACATCTTCGCCTGGCAGTATACGGGCAAGGGACGCATCAATGGCGTAAACGGATACGTTGACAAGAGCCGGCTCATGGGTCGACACAGCATGCGCGAAATACGCTTCCCAAAGAAGCGATGAACACCCGGAACGGAATACCAACGACAGAACATCCATCACATAAACAAGAAAAGCAATGATCATCAAGTGTCCCGAATGCGGACATCAAGTCAGCGACAAAGCACCGGTCTGCCCCAGCTGTGGGGTCGAGATAGCCGGACATATTATAAAGTGCTCCCACTGTGGGGAGATTTACCTGTGCAGTGAGGGCAACTGTCCCAATTGTCATCACACTGAGAGTGCGGCTTCACAGATTTCACTCTCAACAGACGGTAGTCAGACCAGCACAGCAGGCAAAGATGACCCCACGGATGCCCCCATTCCAATAGCCGAGCCTATTATAGCCGAACCCGACTCTAACGCTGCAACAGAAGGAGAAGAGGAAAAAGGCAACCATGCTGCCCTGCTCGTCTCGTTCCTCATCGCGCTGATTATAGGTGTCGTCCTCGTCTTCCTCTACCGACAGGGCATCGCCGACACAAACACCGAGAACGACGACTACATCACAGCCATTGCCAGCCACGACCCGCAAGTCTTGCAGAACTTCCTCGACAGCTATCCCAATGCACCCATTGCTCATATCGATTCTGTCAAGGCTTCTCTAACGCATTTGCGCAAGAGCAGCGACGACTGGACAACGGTACTGGCTGCCAATTCGCGTGAGGCATATACAGCCTATCTCTCCTCGCATCCAAGCTCTCCTCACAAGACAGAGATAGAGAAGCGGCTGGACGAACTGGACTGGCAGCAAGCCAAGAGTAGAAACACCGAGGAAGCGTACCTCGGATACAAGGAGCGACAGCGCGACGGAGCACACAACAAGGAGGCTGACGAGATTCTCCAAAAGCTCCTCGATCACACCGCTTCGGCTACCGACAGGATAGCGGCTGTGAATGCCGTGCGCCAGCTACTCGTGGGTATTAACACTAGAAGTAGGGAGAAGATAGCTGGAGCCGTGGCAGAGTCGTTCAGATTCCTAGGCGAAAGTGGCGCGACTGTATCAACCATCGACCAGTACATGCGCAACCGTCTCTATCAGGCCGATGTCAAAACAGTGAACTGGCACCTGGGTAACCCCATCGACGTAACGACAGAGAAGACCGACGACAATACCTCTGAACAACACATACTCATTCCCGCCATGCTTGAGATAGAACGCAATGGCGGACAGTCGAGGAAAGCCTACCAAATACGCGCTGTTGTTAGGAGCGGAAGAATCACCTCCGTTGACTGGACAGCCAAGTAAGCCACCATATCCTTTAGAGAGCATATCAGAATATCCAATAGGCAGGGGTAGGCCGTATGCATCGTGCACTCGAGACTATTCCGTAAGTTCTGAAGATTCCATTTAGAAACGCAACGTTTTTTGTTCAGGCTCAGCCTTAAATCCATGAAAAACACTGCGGGGGTCGCCACAGCGGCGAGAGCGCAAAGTCCTCGGGAGCGTCCGACAGCAATACAAAAAATAAAAAAGGAGACCTAAGTCTCCCTAAGATTAACTAACTTTGTATTGTATGTCAAATCA
>CAUVFB010000056.1:0-8719 GCA_963551095.1 uncultured Prevotella sp.
TTCCTATAAAAAGTACTTATAATTTGTCTGATATGCGTTCACCGTTTGGCGAATGGTTGTCGGGATGATGGGTTAGAGACAGATTGACATCTCCACGAACGGAAGAAGAGAGTAACAGATAATAATGGCATGGTGTTTGTGCATGACTCATCAATATGAAAATAGCAGTTTATTGTTCAGCCAACAACGACATTGACTCCGACTTCTTCGCCATGACGGAGGAATTGGGACGATGGATTGGCAAGTGCCATAACACAGTAGTGTTTGGCGGATGTAACGCCGGACTGATGGAAACGATTGCCCGTAGCACCAAGAAGGCGGGCGGAATGACCATCGGAGTAGTGCCACGGATGATTGAACAGGGTGGCCGACGAAGTGAATACATGGATGTCGACATTCCTTGCGACAACCTGTCCGACCGCAAGGATATAATGATGATGCAGTCGGACGTGTTTGTGGCTCTTCCCGGCGGTATCGGAACGCTCGACGAAGTGTTTACCGTGGCTGCTTCGGCCTGCATCGGCTACCATCACAAACACGTTATTCTTTACAATATGAAGGGTTTTTGGAATCCGCTCATAGCCTTGTTGGACGACTTGCAGGCTCGTGGTTTCATTCGTGGCGATTACCATCGGTATATAGAAGTCGCCCATTCGTTTGACGAACTGAAGAACTTGCTAAGCCGATGATGGTCTGAAGGATGATGAACTGTAAATATCTGATTTTCAGATAAGGAAGGTTGTCCGAGCGAATAAGGCTTGTTCGCAGTGCGAGCAAGCCTTATTTGCAATGCAATCAAGCCTCTTCTTGTTTCCGAACAAGGCTTGTTGGATATGTGAAAGTGAAAGTTACTGTCTTTTATCTCGCTGCCATAAAGTAGCTGGTGCCTGCCTGTGCATTCCTCAACTCGTAGAGTCCGGCTGCATCGGGGGTGATATCTACAGTCAGACCCTTGTTCAGAAAGGCCTTGATGGTACCGTTTCCGTTGATGTGAATGAGCTTGTTCTCCTTGCCTTCGGCGTTGATATACCAGTTGTTCTCGGCTTTATTGTAAGTCAGGAAGAATACATCACCGTCGGGTTTCGTAACCTGATAGCCATTCTCCAAGTACTTCACGGCATACATCAGTCCGTCGTCGCCCTTGATGTTGCGGGTCTTTCCGACACGGTTGGCTACGGGATTGTCGCCTGTCCAAAACTCAATGGAGTTCAGCACAAGCGCGTCGGCAGCCCCACAGAAAGCATATGCCGGCGAAATCACCAAGAACAGAATCTCGTTGAGAATCTTATTGTCGGTCGCATTCTTGTTCCATTTAGCCAATTTGTTGAACAATGCAAATGAACCAACGCACGAACTCATTGCCATCGAGGCTGCCAAAAGGCAGACTACTGTCTGAAAACTTTTTCTTTTCATACTGAATCAAATTAAAAAAACGAATAGTTAGGCACAAAAGTAGTTATTCTTTTTCAGACAGACACCCGTTCGTTCGCATTTCCTTCTGAGACCTATTCGTTTCTCATAGTTAAAGAAACTCTATTCCAATACGTCCCTGTGGAATCTCAGATGAAGCTTTTCCGCCATGCCGACTTACCGAATCCGGACTCTCAACTCATGCCTTTTCCAATGTTTCACAAAATCTCTTTTTGACGGTATATACTTTCGTACCCCACGAAATGTACTTTCGTGCCCTACGAAATGTACTTTCGTACTCAACGAAATGTACTTTCGTCAAAAGCAGGGATGGAGTGGCTGATGTTTCACGGTTGTTTGTTTCGTATGGAATCCGTCCTAAATCCATGAAAAATTTATGAGCTTCTTAGAAATTAACATGTAACGAAAAGAGCTGAATATATTACAGATTGACAAAAAAGAGCATAACTGCTTCCATATTGTTAATATTCGAAGACTTTATAAAGATATCTGTTATATGCATCTGAACTTGTTTCCAATATTACTTATTTATTTGTTTGACCCAAATCATTTATATAAATTTGTACAACGAAACAAAAGAGTGTCAAATATCTATTGTGTATTATCATTCAGTATAACTAAAAATTACCAATTATGAAACAAACGGATTTACTGCGCATAGCTTGCGGTATTGTTGCTGTTGCCTGCTCGCTTGGGGCAGCGGCACAGCCAAAGCTGAATGCCAACAACATCGATGAAGTGATCAATGCTATGACACTTCACGAGAAAGCCCTGCTGGTTGTAGGTACAGGCATGGAAGGTTTGGGAGGCTCGGCCAACTTAGGAACCTTCGCAAAGTTGGTTCCCGGTGCAGCAGGAACAACTTATGCGATTCCCCGTCTCGGCATTACGTCCGCTGTTTTGTCGGACGGTCCTGCCGGATTACGAATCAATCCAACCCGTCCCTACGACAGCCGGCGCACAGAATACGGAGAAGAAAGATACCGTATCCAACTCCAAGGAAGTAAAGAATCGTAACATCATGCTCAACGCTTCGAGTTGCGACCAGCCACGCCAAATCAACGTGGGACTTCCCTCGTCGCTCTCTCCAACGATTGCCGAAGACGGCGTGTTGGTATCGGAAATATATTGGCCGGTGATGCCTTACTTCAGTTGGTTCGGCGGTCCGTCGCTGAGTTCCGTACGCGTTCTCTCCCCGGGCGAGAGTGCTGTACAGTTCGGTAACGTTACCTACGCCATTGATTCCAACAATCGTCATGCTTCCAAGAAGTTCCTCGGACTGGCCGGCTACAGCGTAAACAACTATGGTCGTCAGAGCTTCGATCTCACCTTGGCCGGCCCTATCACTAAGGGATGGGGCTATACCGCCAGCACGCATCAGGTAGACGATCCCGGAACGCACAAGCAGTCGTGCACCAACGACAACTCACTCCGAGTTCAGCAATACAAATTGGGTGTCAACAAGATCTTTGCCGGCAATAAGGGTGATATGAGTCTGCTCTATCAGTTCGTCAAGTATCGCAGCACCGGCGACTCCTACGCCCCGTTCGTATTCGTCGGTGATGGCAGCGTAGAAAAGTACAAGGGATTCAAACAAGGGCAGGATCAGTTCTTCCCGGTAGACTTCACGGGGCTGACCTACGTTGATGTCATCACCGGCGAGAAGAAAACGCGCTCCTGGGGCGACCTCGGCTCCACCTATGCACGCCAGTTGACATTCACGTTCAACTACAACTTCGACAACGGCAACCGCTTCGAGTTCGCCTCTAAGTACAAGAATGCCTACGCAAGCATGGGCATGATGGTAGCTTCGGGCATCACACCCAACGTTCCGGCAGGCACTTATTTCCATGCCGACGGTTCTGCATACGCCGGCGATGTGGCCACACGCTACACGATGTACGATGCCGGATTGGAGCGTTCGTGGCTCACCACAGCCCTATTAAAAGGTCAGCTGGCCGGAGGTCTTCACAAGTGGCGCATGGGGCTGAACTTTTGGCGCAATCACGGCACTATCGTTGCCCAGCATCAGCTCTTCAATCACGAGGCCGAAAAAGATCCGCGCATGCTCTATCAGAAAGATGCCGCGGGCAATCTCTTCGCTTTCTACGGCTTCAACGGTGGTGGTGAATACTACGACGGCAACGAAACCAAGCTGGCTTACTTCCTTTCAGATGACTGGATTGTCAATCAATGGCTTTATCTCTCTGCCGGTGCCCGACTGGAATATCAGGGCTACAGCGGCAAGACGGCCATGGAGGAGAACGGAAAGCACCCCGAGAACCTGCGCAGTCTGAACTGGAACCTGACCCAGGGTACGGTAACACGCTTTACCGGCGACTGGATCAATCCCTCGGCCAACCTCAATTTCCGGGTAAAACTCCTCCCTGGATTCGGACTGAACGGTGATTATACCTTCAGCCGTCAGCGTCCGAACCTGCAAGACTATGCCGGTGCTTTCGCTCCGACCACGAAGCCTATCAACGTGAACCTCGCTACGGCCGGAATCTACTGGAATACCCGCTGGATGCAGCTCGTTTCGCAGATTACCTACATCACCCAGACTTCCTACAAGTCGCGTACCCAGTTCTACCACGCAACCTCTACCGGTCAGGAAGCAGCCACCGTGCCCGTTACCTACGATATCCAGACCCTGGGATGGACGACCGACGCTGTGTTCAAGCCATTCAAGGGAGCCATGTTCCATGCTCTGCTGACCCTTCAGCAGCCCAAGTACAAGAACTACACGGCCAACGTAACCTATCCGAGTGGCTTCAACGAGACGCGCAGCCTGTCAGACAACACCGTCTCTGCCATGTCGAAGGTTCTTATCGAGCTTGATCCGTCCTACTCTGTCGACCAATGGCGTTTCTGGATGAGCTTCCGCTACTTCAGCAAGCAGTACATCAACCTGACCAACACGCTCTACTTCGATGGACACTGGGAGACTTTCGGCGGAATCAACTACAATCTGAATAAGAACGTCAACCTTTCACTCAACGTTGTCAACTTCCTCAATCAGCTGGGCGCGAGCGGTTCTATCGGTGCTGCTGCCCTTGCCGATGCCACCGAGGCGCAGAACTACAAAAACTACCTCATGGCCGGCAGCTATATCCGTCCGTTCGAGTTGAGTCTTAGCTGCAATGTCAACTTCTAAGAATATTCGATAGTCATATAATCCACAGGATTCATCATTTCTATTCAACAAGAGAGAGTGTGTCAAAATAGGCACATCCTCTCTTTTACCTTTCCCGACTTATACCCTTCCCCATAATCGAAACTTTGCTCCACCCGTGCTGCTGATCCCATACAAAAAGGTTTGATGGGCTTCATATAGCTCATATAACCGTCTATAAAACGTTTGGGAACAGCTAAAAGCACCTCTATAACTGCTTTTAGCTCTTTAAGAGTGATTCACTTGCACATCGGTAATTTTTCCCTTAAGTTAAACGACAATCGTCCTCTAAGTTAAACGACTTTTGTCGTTCCTAAGAAAGGATTGAGGTTTGCGTATGAACTGTGTTTTTCACGGACTGGGAAGCGTCAAGACAGCTTATCCCGTTTGAGGTAGTTGGTAGGTGTAACGCCTACTACGTTTTTGAATGCACGGGTGAAGCTGGGATAGGCTTCAAAGCCGCATTGGTCGGCCACTTCCGTGAGACTGATTTGGGGATCTTTTTCCATGAGACTGCGGGCTCGCCTGATCTTGAGCCGCTGGATGAGGCCGGAGGGCGTGTATCCGGTCAGTGTATAGACCTTGCGGTGGAACTGCCGTGAACCCATACACATATGCGATGCGACGGCGGCCACGTCGACTTTTTGGTTCTTACAGAGCTGTATGTAAACGGCACTCGTCAGTTTGTTGAGGAAGTGCAGACTATCACTGCTGAGGGTCTCGTCTTCCTTTGGGCTGTTCTCATTGGACTCTATGGATAGGTTTATGTATTTTTCGCACAGCTCTCTTCGCCCTTTCAGGAGTTTCTCTACTCTCGTGCGCAGTTCGTCGGAGCTGAACGGTTTGGAGAGATAGGCATCGGCTCCGGCTTCTATCCCACTGATGCGTGCGGCTTCGCTTGCTTTCGCTGTAACGATAATGATGGGGATGTGGTTGATAATCTCGTTGCTGCGCACCTGTCGGCACACTTCCAGTCCGTCCATGCCCGACATCATCAGGTCGGTGATGATCAGGTCGGGCACGAGTTCCAAAGCTTTTTCTATTCCTTTCTGCCCGTTCTCGGCGTATGAGACAGCGTAGCGGTCGGTAAACAGCGAGCCGATGTAGGCAGCAATATCGTAATCGTCTTCGATGATGAGCAGTTGGCAGTCGCTGTTTGTGTTTCCGTTGTCTGTGGGCGATTCCGCCGTTTCGGGCAGGAGCGGCGTATTGGTCTGCGTGTTTGGGGCGACATGATGTTGTGGGTAACGGTTGTGGATAGGCAGGCGGATATGAAACGCTGTGCCTTTGCCGAGGGTACTCTCGACGGTGATCTTTCCGTTGAGGGTATTTATGATCTGCTGCACAAGTGCCAGTCCCACGCCAGTCCCGATGTTCTGTATGTCATTCTCCCCCTGATAGAACGGCTCGAAGACATGCGGAACAACCTTCTCGTCCATTCCCTTTCCCGTATCGGAGACGCTGATGAAGAGTTGCCGGTTCTCACACCATACCGACACGCTCACCTTTCCGTATGCCGGCGTGAACTTGAAAGCGTTCGACAACAGGTTGTTCATAATCTTGATTACGTAGTCGGGTACAAAATCCATGACGATTTCACCTTTGGGAAAGAACTGCAGGTTGACATTGTGGCTGCTGGCATAGTCGTGATAGCTCTCCACAATCATTGTGAGGAAAACAACGATGTTTCCGTTCTTCCAGTCGGGATTGCCTATAGCCGACTTTATCTTCGATATGTCCATGAGCTGATTGATGAGTGTGAGCAATCTCTTCCCTTGTTGTTCGATGGTCCGTGCTTTCTTTTTTGCTTCTGCTCTGCCGGTGGTCTGCAGTTCGTGGCTGAGTCCGAGAATGATGGTGAGGGGGGTACGGAACTCGTGGGTGATGTTGGTGAAGAAACTTTCGCGCAATGCCGACATTCGTTTCAGTGCCTGATGATTGCGACGGCGCAGTCGATTGGTGTAAAGCACCATTGTCAGCATTCCTGCCAGACCGAGTAACGCAAGTCCCAAAACAGCATATCCGATGTAGCGTGTGGTGCGTTCCTGTTCCAATCGGCGTTGGACTTCTTCCATCTGCCTTTCCTGTCGGTTGCGCTCTATTCTCAGACTTGTGTTCTGAATGCTATTCACTTTCTCCATGTCGAGCACGCTGTCCTGCATGGCCGTTGCTTTCTCGTATGAAGCCAACGCAGCCCGATAGTCGCCCGCCTGCTTGTAGGTCTTATAATATAAGGTATAGATTTCTGCCAGGTGTTCCGTAGACTTGATTGCCTCTGCTATTTGCTTTGCCGTTTCGAGATACGCCATTGCCTTTGCATTATTGCCCATGGTATGGTGGATTCCGGCAAGGGCAATGAGTGAGTTCAGCGTATGCCATTCGTCTTTCGAGTCTTTCATCAGTTGGTGGGCGGTTTGATATTCTTCGGCTGCCTTTTCGTATTGCCCTGCTTTCTCGTAGAGCGAACCGAAGTAGGTATGGCAGAGCGAAATGCCGAGTTTGTTTCCTGCCTCTGTGTTGAGTGCCATCGACTTAAGGTAATACACCCATGCTGAGTCTGTCTTTCCGTCATGCTCGAAGATAGAACCGAGGTTGGCATAGTTGATGGCTTGTCCTATTGTGCTGTGCAGACTGCGTTCGCCTGCCAATGCCATACGTAGCGCACTGTCGGCACGCTCGTAGTTGCCCAATGTCAGGTAGGCATTCCCCAGGCCGTTGAGCGATACCACCCGGTTCTTCTTGGCGGTGAACGACGTATCGGCACATTCCTCGCTTATCTTCCATGCCCGGTAATGGTATTCTTGTGCCAAATCGAGCATACCCATGCGCCGATAGTCTGTACCCATGTTGTTCAGAGCCTGCACCCATTCGAGCGTATCGTCTACTTCTTCCGCCTGCTGCAGTCCTATACTGTGTATGCTCAGGGCTTCTTCGAACCGGCTTTCGTTGCGCAGTGCCTTGCCCCATTCTCTCAGGGCGACGATGCTACCGAGCCGGTTGCCTCCGCGTTGCAGCTGTTTTTGCAGCATGGAAAGCGAGTCGATGCCCGATACGGAATGGACAATGCTGTCGGCAGCCTTGTGGTCGGCGGCGGTGAAAGCCACACGCTCCTCTTCGCACGAGCCAAGCAGGAGAACAGCCAGCACACTTAACACGATGACGCATCGGCCATAGCTCTTGCGATCCTTATGGTCAGGAGTTAAGGATAGAGTTGCGTTGCCAGACTTGCGGCAGCTGTTTTCCTTTCTCATGGCGAACTTTTGTGTCGAGTGTTCCATGTCAGTCTGTTGCTCTTGTTTAGGATGTCTTAGGTGGATAAGTCGTAATGGCGGTGTGTTTTGCCGTCTTATCTGCTTGCAAAGATAAGGAAAAGCTCTATAATGACCAATTTTCTTTACGAAACTTTTACAGCCTAATGGTGATTATTTGCTCATTTCGCTGTCCGTCTGCCCCGTTTTCGGCTCGCCTTTCCTTGAAAACCCTGTATGTTAAAAAGTATAAAGTTAACACCACTAAAGCTCTGTTTTCTAAATTGTTACAGCGAAATGATGTCCGATTAGGTTAAATTGGAAAAGTGAAGAATGTCCGATTGGGTTAAGCATTTGTCCGATTAGGTTAACTGTTTTAGCGTCATTCGCCCCTATCTTTGTAGCAGATTTCATAAGTAACTAAAAAAAAGGAAATGGAACGACAGAATAATGACAAGTCTTCATCGATGCGTGGTCAGGCCACACAGTATTCGGAAGACCGGCTCCAGCTGCTCGAAACCATCCACGAGATGATTGACTTCGAACTCGACCGCCGGCAACAGACCGGCTGGGGGAACCCCCATCCCGAATTTCCGGTTCCTATACCCGTAGAGACTCCGCCGCCCGAAAAGCCACCACCCCGCAACACCTTATGGCATCGCTTCGTGAATCTTTTCACCGACTGCCGATGACTATATATAATATATAAGGTGTAAGCTCCCGATTGACTGAATTAAACGACGAAAGTCTTCCCTAAGGAACGACGAAAGTCTTCCCTAAGGAACGACGGAAGTCCTTCCTAAGGAACGACGAAAGTCTTCCCTAAGGAACGACGAAAGTCCTTCCTAAGGAACGACGAAAGTCC